>NZ_JALCZB010000037.1:0-42957 GCF_022690745.1 Anaeromyxobacter sp. SG64
GCCGCGGAGCGCGCCGCCCGCGCGGAGCGGGCCGCGCAGGCCGCCCGCGCCGCGGTCGAGCGCGAGGCGGCGCGCCCGTTCTTCGAGGAGCACCTCCCGGCGCCGCTGCTCGCCGAGGGTCCTCGCGGCCTGCTCTGGTGGCAGTGGCTGGCGCTCCCCGCGCTCTTCCTCCTCGCGGTCATCCTCGGGTCGCTGCTCGGCTGGCTCACGCGCCTCGTCCTCGGCCACCTCGCGGCGCGCACGCGCACGACCTGGGACGACGTGCTCCTCGAGCGCGTCGCCGCGCCGCTCACCGCGCTGTGGGCGATCGCGGTCGTGACGGTCCTCCAGTCCTGGCTCGCGCTCCCCGAGGGCCCCGAGCTCGTCCTGCACCACCTGCTCCGCGCCGCGACCTACCTCGCGTTCTTCTGGGCCGGATTCCGCTCCGTGAACGTGGCGTTCGCGGTCATGGCGGCGTCCCCCTGGACGCGGGCGAGCCCGAGCCTCGCGGGAATGCTGCCGGTCGGCCGCAAGGTCTCCAAGGTGGTGCTGCTCGCCCTCGGCGTCGTCGCCGTGATGAACGAGCTCGGGTTCCAGGTCGCGAGCCTGCTCGCCGGCCTGGGCATCGGCGGCATCGCGCTCGCGCTCGCGGCGCAGAAGACGGTGGAGAACCTCTTCGGCTCGCTCTCCATCGGCGTGGACCAGCCGTTCCGGACCGGCGACTTCATCAAGGTCGAGGACGTCCTCGGGACCGTCGAGAACATCGGGATGCGCTCTACGCGCATCCGGACGCTCGACCGCACGATCGTGACGATCCCGAACGGCAAGCTCGCGGATCTGCGCACCGAGACGTTCGCCCCCCGCGACCGGATCCGGCTCCTCGCGAACCTCGGCCTCGCCTACGCGACGACGGCGGCGCAGCTTCGCGAGGTGCTCGCCGGGATCGAGGGCCTCCTGCGGGCGCACCCGAAGATCTGGCCGGACGCGGTCTCGGTCCGCTTCACCGCGCTCGGCGAGTCGGCCTTGAACGTCGAGGTGGTGGCCTGGTTCCAGACCGCGGACTTCGGCGAGTTCACCGCCATCCGCCAGGACCTGCTCCTCGGCTTCATGGAGGTGGTGGAGCGGGCGGGCACCTCGTTCGCCTTCCCGACGCGCACGCTCCACCTCGTGGACGGCGCCGGCGGCGGACCCGCGCGTGCGCGCGGGTCGGGAGAGCGCCGATGATGTGAGTGAAAAAGGGAGAGGGCCCGACGTTTCCGCCGGGCCCTCTCGGAGTGGTGGAGCTGATCGGGATCGAACCGACGACCTCTAGAGTGCGATTCTAGCGCTCTCCCAGCTGAGCTACAGCCCCACGAAAACTTTCGTCGCCGTCGAGGACGCGCTTCATAGCGGCTGCGCCCGGGACGTGTCAAGCACCGTTTGACTCGCCCGGGTACCCTTGCTAGACCCGACCCGCCCCCATGCCCAACCCCGCCAAGCAACTCACGCCCGCCGAGCTCTCCGCCCTCGAGCACGCGTTCGCCGCGGATCCCGGTTCCGACGCGTACCGCCCGCTGACCGAGGCCTACCTCGCCATGGGCCGGTACATGGAGGCGATGGTCGTCTGCAAGAAGGGCGTGAAGGCCCATCCGGACGACCCCTCGGCCCGCGTGCTGCTCGCGCAGGTCTACGCCGATCAGGGGAAGGACCGGAAGGCGCTCGAGGAGCTCCAGGGCGTCCTGGCCGCCTTCCCGACCTTCGTGGCGGCGCTGCGCATGGCCGGCGGCCTGCACCTCCGGCTCGGCGAGCGGGAGGCGGGCGAGGCGGCGCTGCGCCGTGCCGCCGAGGCCGCGCCCAACGATCCCGAGATCCGGGAGATGCTCCAGAAGTACGGCATCAGCGCCGTCGCCAGACCCGCTCCCGCCGCCGCGCCCCCGGCCGGGCCCCGTACGGGGCCGGACGCGCCGCCCGTGGCCCCGCGCGTCGCGCCGCCCGCCCTGGGCCGTCCGGCCGCGACCACCGCCCGCGTGACCGCGGCACGCCCGGCGGCGTCCATGCTCGAGGAGGACGTCCCGGTCCCCACCCCGACGCCGGTTCCGGCGACACGCGCCCGCGGCGCGGTCTACGCCCAGGAGCTCGCCGACAAGTACGCGACGCAGGAGTTCCAGCTCTCGCCCGGCGCGGCGCCGCGGAAGCGGGCGAAGCGCGGCACGTTCGTGACCACCGTCGCGCTGTTCATGGTGCTCGCGGTGGCGCTCGGCGGCTGGGTGCTCTTCAACCGCGCGCGGAAGGAGCGGATCGAGGCGATCGACCGGCTCCTCAAGGACACGCTGCCGCTGCTCGACAAGGACGCGCACGCGAGCTACGTCGAGGCCGCGGGCAAGCTCCAGCAGATCCTCGAGCACGACGACAAGTCGATCGCCGGCCATGCGTTCCTCGCCTACGTCGACGCGCTCCGCGCGGGCGAGCACGGCGACGGCGACGCGATCCGCGCCGAGGCAGTGAAGCACGTCGACGCGGCGCGCCAGCTCGGGCAGCGCCACTCGCACCTCGTCGCGGCGGAGGCGTACCTGAAGCTGTACGGCGGGGACGCCGCCGGCGCGAAGGAGGTCGTGAACGCCGTGCTCCAGGGCGGCGAGGGCAACCAGAGCCCGTTCCTGCAGGGCGTGCTCGGCGCGATCCTGCTGCGCGAGGGCGACCTCGACGGCGCCCGCGACGTGCTCGGCAAGGCGCAGAAGGCGAGCCCCGGCGACGTGCGCATCGCGTACCTGCTCGGCGAGCAGTTCCGCCGCCGCGGCGAGGGCTACGAGCTCTCGGCGACCGGCTTCTACGACTACGCGCTCCGCATCCAGAAGGACCACGTCTGGTCGATCCTCGGGAAGGCGGAGGTGCTCGTCGCCCGTGGCCAGGTGGAGGAGGGCGGGAAGGCGGCGGAGCTCGTCCTCACGCCGCAGGCCGCCGCGTCGCGGCCGCAGCAGGCGCTCGCGTACGCCCTGCGCGGCGCGGTGCTCGCCGCGTCCGGCAAGGCGACGGACGCCGCCGCGGCCGAGGCGCAGGCGGCGAAGCTCGATCCCTCGAGCCCCGAGATCCCGCACCTCGTCGGCCAGCGGAAGCTCCGCGAGGGCGACGCCGCCGGCGCGGTGGAGGCGCTCCAGCGCGCCGTGTCGATCGATCCGCAGCGCGTGTCGCTCTACGCCGACCTCGTCCGCGCGCAGCTCGCGCGCGAGGGCGGCGCGCAGCAGGCGCTCGAGACCCTGAAGCGCGCGGTCGCGCGCGTGGGCGAGAGCCCGCGCCTCGCGCTGCTGCTCGGCGACGCCTACCGCGCCGCCGGCGACGCCGACCTCGCGCGTGGCCAGTACGAGAAGGCGATCCAGCTCGGCCGCCCGTTCCCCGACGCGCGCGTCTCGCTCGCGAAGCTCCACCGCGCGAAGGACAACATCCCCGGCGCGCTCGTCGAGCTCACGCAGGCGATCGACGAGTACGGCCAGGGCGGCGCGGGCGGTGCGGCGGTCGCCTACGTGGAGATGGCCGAGGCGGAGCGCGCCCGCGGCGCGAAGCGCGAGGTGCTCGTCGAGCTCTACGAGAAGGCGCTCGAGCGCGATCCCGCGAGCTGCGAGGCGCTGTGGGGCTCGGGCAAGCTCGAGGCGGACGTGCAGCGCACCGAGCGCGCGAAGCAGCGGCTCGGCGCGTACGCGAAGCTCTGCCCGCGCGGCTCGCACGCGAGCGAGGCGGCGGCGCTCTCGAGGTAGCCTCCTCCGCTTTCGGAGCCCCGTTCGCCCCGTCCGCGCGAAGCGGGCGGGGCGATTGCTTTCTGGACGGCGCGTCGGCGAGGTCGAGACCGAGCCGGCCGGTCGAGGTCGGGGTCGACGACGAGGTCGAGGTCGAGGTCGGGGTCGGGGTCGAGGTCGCTGTCGACGGCGAGGTCGGGGTCGGACTCAGTGCTGCGGCCGGGGTCGCCCCGCCGCCGCGCCCTTCCTCACTTTCCTTTCTTCTTCGCCTCCTCCGCCTCCCGCTGCCGGACCTCCTTCTCGATGGCGTCCATCGGGTTCCCGGTCACGCGCTTCGGCTTTCCCTCCGCCGTGCGGGCGTCCACCACCTTCACCGGGATCTCCGCGCGCGCTCCCTCGACCTCGACGATCGCGGTCGAGCTGCCGGCGCTCACTCCCCAGAGCTGGCCGCGACCGTCGCCGCGGCAGACGCCCTCGTCGGCGCAGCGGGTGTAGGCGACGCGGCCCAGCACCGGCGCGCCGGCGTCGTCGAACGCCTCGACCTGCAGCGCCACGGGCCGCGGCTCGTCCTCCATCCGGACCTCCACCGAGGCGGGCTTCACGGCGATGCGCGAGACCACGCGGACGATCACCGGGACCTCGCCCTTCGCCTCGCCGATCGTGCAGCGGATCGTCGCGGTTCCCGGTCCGGCCGCGGTGACGATCGCATCGTTGGCGGGGCCGGTGACGGTCGCCACCTTCTCGTCGGAGGACGACCAGCGGCAGGCCTCCTTCGGCACGGGCTTGCCGTCGCGAAGCCGCGGCGTCGCGTGCAGCGGCGCGGTCTGGCCGCGGAGCCCGAAGCGGAGCGAGGTGGGCTCCACGTCGACGCGGGCGGGTTTCTCGCAGGCGGCGAGGAGAAGCGGGAGGCCGAGGAGGGCGAGGAGGGAGCGGACGCGCATGGCTGCGATGCTAGCGCAGCGCGAGCCCCGCGACGCGTTCCCGGCTCAGCCGGCCCGCGGGGCGAGGTGGTAGAGCATCACGTACACGACCACGCCGGTCACCGACACGTACATCCAGATCGGCAGCGTCCAGCGGGCGATCCGGCGGTGGTTCGGGAAGCGCGCCCGGAGGCCGAGGAACAGCGTGCGCAGGACGAGGGGCGCCGCGAGGGCCGCGAGGATCGTGTGGCTCGTGAGCACCGCGAGGTACGCCGCGCGGAGCGGGCCCCCGCCGGGGAACCTGTGGGTGCCCGTGAGCGCGATGCGGGTGAGATAGCCGACGAGGAACAGCGCGGACGCGCCGCAGGCGGAGAGCATGAGCGCCCGGTGCCGCTCGCGGTGGCCCCGGCGGATGGCGACGTAGCCGAGGAGGAGGAGGACGAACGCGAGGCCGTTCAGGGTGGCGTTCACGCTGGGCAGCACCTCGCCGAGGCTCATGATCGCGGGGCCCTCCGGGTGGCGAGCGCGCCGAGCGCGAGGGCGGCGGCGGTGAAGAGCGCGCAGACCGCGAGGTCCCGCGCGCCGGAGCCCGCGAGCGCGCCCGGCGCCGCGGGGCCGCCGAGGGCGCGGCGCGCGGCGGAGACGGCGTAGGCGAGGGGGTTCGCGCGCATCACCGCGGCGAGCGCGCCCGTGCCCGAGGGGGCGGGGAACATCGCGCCCGACACCACCCAGAGCGGCACGAGCAGCGTCATCTGGATCGCGTGGTAGCCCTGCACGTTGTCGAGGCCCCACGCGACGGCGAAGCCCAGCGCGGCCAGCGCGACCGCGGCGAGCGCGAGCGCCCCGAGGAGCAGCGGCCAGTGGACGCTCGCGTACCCGAAGCCGGCGAGCGGCGCGAGCGCCAGGAAGAGCGCGGCCTGCGTGAGCGCGACCGCGGCCGAGCCGAGCGTCTTGCCGACGGCGAGCGCGACGCGCGAGCCGGGCGCGGCGAGCACGGACTGGAGGAAGCCGCGGTGCCGGTCCTCGATCACCGAGGCGGTCGTGAAGATCGACGCGAACAGCACGACCATGAGGACGACGCCCGGGAAGAAGTAGGCGAGGTACGGCACGCTCGAGCCCGGCATCCGGAACGTCTCGCCGAAGCCGGAGCCGATCACGAGCCAGAAGATCACGGGCTGCCCGAGCGCCCCCACGAGGCGCGACGGCTGGCGGAAGAACCGGACGAGGTCGCGCCGGGCGAGGACGGCGACCGTGGCGAGATCGAAGGCGAGGGCGCGGAGGATGGGGAGGCCGGGGGCGCGGGGGACCGGCCTAGGAGTCGCGGTCGCGGTCGCGGTCGGGGTCGAGGTCGAGGTCGAGGTCGCGGTCGAGGTCGCAGCCGGGACCGCGCGCACCGCCCTCCTCCGGTCCGTCCGTCCGGCCGCGTCCTCCTCTGCCGCGGGCTGCTCCTCGAGCGCCTCGCCCGTGATGGCGAGGTATGCATCGGCGAGCGTCGGGCGCCGGACCGAGACGCTGCGCAGCCTCCCCGCCGGGAACGCCTCCACGATGCGTGGCACGAGCTCGTGGGCCGCCTCCCGCTCGACGTGAACGCCGTCGGCGCGGACACGCGCGGGGAGCCCCAGGCGCCGCCCGATGTCCGCGGCGATCGCCTCCGGGTCGTCCGCCTCGACGACGACCACGTCTCCCGATACGCGGGCGCGGAGCGCCTCGGGCGTGTCGCACGCCACGATCCGGCCGCGCGCGAGCACCGCGAGGCGGTCGCAGCGCTCGGCCTCGTCCGGACGGTGCGTCGTGAGCACCACCGTCGTCCCCGCCTCGCGGCGGAGCGCGGCGACCCGCGCCCAGAACGCCCGGAAGGCCGCGGCGTCGAGCCCGCTCGTCGGCTCGTCCATGACGAGCAGCGGCGGCTCGTGGATCCGCGCGCGGGCGAGCTCCAGCCGGCGCCGCATCCCGCCGGAGAGCCGGTCGACGGGCTCCCGGGCGCGGTCCGCGAGCGCCGCCTCCTCGAGCAGCGCGGCGACGCGCGCGCCCACCTCGCGCCGCGGGACGCGGTGGAGCGCCGCGCCCAGCCGGAGGTTCTCCGCGGCGGTGAGCTTCCCGTCGAGGCCGGGATCCTGGAACACGATCCCGGCGGCGCTGCGGAGGCTCCGCGCGCCGGGGGCGATCGCGCGCCCGTCGAGGAGGAACCGCCCCGCGTCGGGGCGGAGCAGGCCGGCGAGGATGGCGAACAGCGTGGACTTCCCGGCGCCGTTCGGCCCGAGCAGGCCGAAGATCTCGCCCGGGCGCACCTCGAGCGAGACGCCCCGCAGGACCTCGCGGTGGCCGCGCCGCACGGCGACGCCCTCGATCGCGAGGCGCGCGGGCGGAGTGGCCGGGCGAGCGGCGGGCACGCGCATCGCTAGCGCGCGCCGAGGAAGAGCGCGACGAACAGGAGCGTCAGGTAGAGGATCGTGGCGAGGAAGAAGTTCCGCGCCCAGCGGCCGCCCTCGCGCCCGACCCCCGCGAGCGCGTACCCGGCCAGCGCGAGCCCGAGCAGGGCGGCGAAGGCGCCGTACAGCCGCCCCGCGACCTGGAGCGGCACGAGCGCGAGCGACACCGGCACGAGCGCGACCGAGGTCGCCGCGATCCACCCGCGGGTCGCCCGCTCGCCGTGCACGATGGAGAAGACGCGCAGGCCGCCGCGCGCGTAGTCCTCGCGCAGGTAGAGCGACACCGCGAGGAAGTGCGGGAGCTGCCAGGCGAAGAGCAGGGCGAAGAGGGCGAGCCCGCCCGCGTCGAGCGCTCCGGTGACGGCCGTCCAGCCCATGAGCGGCGGGATCGCGCCCGGGACGGCGCCGACCAGGAGCGCCAGGGTCGAGCGCTGCTTCATCGGCGTGTAGATCGCGACGTAGGTCACGATCGCGACGAACGCGAGCGCGGCGGTGAGCGGGTTCGCGACGAGCGCGAGCACGGGGAGCGCGAAGACCGGGACCATGATCCCGAGCCCGAGCGCGGTGAACGGGTCGAGGCGTCCGGCGGGGAGCGGCCGGTCGCGGGTGCGACGCATGCGCGCGTCGATGTCGCGCTCCATCCAGCAGTTGAGGGCGTTCGCGGCGCCCACGACCGCGGCCGTCGCGAGGACGGTCAGGACGGCGCGGGCGGCGCCGATGTCGCCCGGCGCGAGCGCGAGCCCGCCGGCGCTGGTGAGGATGACGAGCCCCGAGAGGCGGGGCTTGGCGAGGAGGAGGACGTCTTTCGCGACCTGCAGGGGGGAGGGGCGCGCGCGGGCGGGGGCGGTGGCGATCGTCACGAGGGTCCCGGGGGCCTGCGAGAGTGCAGGCGAGTGGGACCTAGCGACGGCTCGCCCGGGGGTCAACGTCGCGTTCGGGGGCCGGCCGCCGTGGCGGAAGATCACCGGACCGGGGAGCACGCGCCCGTTGCCGCCGGGCCCCGGGGCGGCTATTCGCTCCGTCGCACCTCTGCCCGGGACCCCTGCCCTGATGCCCGCTCCCCGTCCGCTCCTCGTCGCCGCGAGCCTGCTCCTCGCCGCCGCCTCCCTCGTGCCCGCGCTCGCTCGTGCGGGCGAGCTCCGCGGGCAGGTGCGCTACGCAGGCGCGACGCCGCCGCCGCGGCCCGCCCAGCCCGTCACGAAGGACCGCGCCGCCTGCGGCGAGGCCGCGCCCGACGAGTCGGTGCTCGTCGGGAAGGGCGGGCTCGCGAACGTGGTGGTCCGGATCGTGGCCCCCGGCGCGAAGGAGGAGCCGCGCGCCGTGACCCTCGACCAGCGCGGCTGCCGGTTCGTGCCGCACGTGCAGGCGGCCCCCGTCGGCTCCACGCTCGCGCTCCTGAACGGAGACCCCATCCTCCACAACGTGCACGGCTGGTCGGGCGTCGCGACCACGTTCAACGTGCCGATGCCGGGCCCCGGGCAGCGCGTGGAGCGGACGCTCGCGCGACCGGGCCCGGTGAGGGTCGGGTGCGACGTTCACGCCTGGATGAGCGCGTGGATCCTCGTCGTGGACACGCCCTACCACGCGGTGAGCGACGGAGAGGGGCGCTTCGGGATCGCGGGCGTGCCGCCGGGCCGCTACACGGCGATCGCGTGGCACGAGGTGCTGGGGGAGAAGATCGCGACCGTGGTCGTCCCGGCGAGCGGGCCGGCGACGCTGGAGATCGCGTACCCGTAGTCGCCGGGCCCGCCGCGGACTACGGCTCGTCCTCGTCCTCGGCGGCGACGTCCTCGTCGGGCTCCGCCTCCTCGACCTCCTCGTCGAGCTCGGTGTCCGCCTCCACCGGCTCCGGCTCGACCGGACGGGCAGCCGCCCGCTGGCGGCGCTCGGAGGGCGCAGGCGACTTCAAGGCCGGGCTCTGCCGCTGGTCCGCCCCGCACTTCGGGCAGAGCGGCTCCGGCTTCTTGAGGTCGTAGAACTTCGTGCCGCACTTGAAGCAGATGTGCTTGGTGCCCAGGTCCTTCGCAGGCATGCTCCCCTCGATATTTCCTGTCGGAACCCGCGCCTTTATCGCAGGGCCGACGGTGGCGTCAAACGAAAATCTCCGGGGGCCCCGGGGTGCGCACGCCGGCGCATCGCTGCTATAGAGTCCGCCCGATGCACGACCTGTCGAAGCTCGAGAAGAGGCTCCTGCGCGCGGCCGCCGAGGCGATCCGCGACTTCGACCTCATCGAGAACGGCGACAAGATCATGGTCGCCGTCTCCGGCGGCAAGGACTCCTACACCTTGCTGCACCTGCTCATGCGGATGCGTGAGCGCGCGCCCATCGACTTCGAGCTCGTGGCGGTGAACCTCGATCAGGGGCAGCCGGGATACCCCGCCGAGATCGTCGAGCGCCACTTCCAGTCGGTGGGCGTCCCGTACCGGATGCTCCACCGCGACACCTACTCGGTCGTGCGCCGGCTCGTCCCGGAGGGCAAGACCACCTGCCCGGTGTGCTCCCGGCTGCGCCGGGGCGTTCTCTACAACGCCGCCGCCGAGATGGGCTGCACCAAGATCGCGCTCGGCCACCACCGCGACGACCTCATCGAGACCCTCCTCCTGAGCGCGCTCTACTCCGGCGCGCTGAAGAGCATGCCCCCGAAGCTCCGCTCCGACGACGGCAGGAACGTGGTCATCCGTCCGCTCGCGTACGCCGCCGAGGAGGACATCGCGGCGTTCTCCGCGGCGATGCAGTTCCCCATCGTCCCGTGCGACCTGTGTGGCTCGCAGCCGAACCTGCGCCGCAAGCGCGTGAAGGGGCTCATCGCGGAGCTCTCGGCAGAGCACGCCGCGGTGAAGGGCAACCTCCTCCACGCCCTCAAGCGCGTGGTCCCCTCGCACCTCCTCGATCGCGACCTGGCCGGGAAGGTGGCGGCGGCGACCGGCAAGGATCCCTGGCTCGACG
Source organism: Anaeromyxobacter sp. SG64 (assembly GCF_022690745.1). Lineage (NCBI taxonomy): Bacteria > Pseudomonadati > Myxococcota > Myxococcia > Myxococcales > Anaeromyxobacteraceae > Anaeromyxobacter > Anaeromyxobacter sp. SG64. Next base: position 9,983 of record NZ_JALCZB010000037.1, read on the forward strand.
CGGAGGAGGACGAGGACGGCTGCGGCGTGGACGAGGCGCCCGGCGAGGCGAGCGGGCTCGTGAAGCTCGCGGGCGCGAGCGAGGATCGATGAGGACCGTCGACCCCGCGACGATCCGGACGCCGCGCGACCTCGCGCCGTACCTGGACCACACCCTCCTCGCCCCCGGCGCCACCGAGGTCGACGTCGCGCGCGTCTGCGCGGAGGCGCGGGCCTACGGGTTCGCCGGCGTCTGCGTGCACGCTGCCCACATCCCGCAGGTGCGGCTCCTCCTCGCCGACACCGCCGTCCAGCCCATCGCGGTCGCCGACTTCCCGCGGGGGGAGGGGACTCCGGCGGCCCGCGCGGCGGAGGCCGCCGCGGCGGCGGCGGCCGGAGCCGAGGAGATCGACGTCGTGCTCCCGCTGCCGGCGGTGCTCGCCGGGCGGTACGAGGCGGCGCTCGAGGATCTCCGCGGCGTGGTCGCCGCCGCGCGGGTCCCGGTGAAGGTGATCCTCGAGACCTCGAAGCTCACGCGCGACCAGCGGGTCGTCGCCGCCGCGCTCGCGCGCTGCGCCGGCGCCTCCTACGTGAAGACCTCCACCGGCTTCGGCGGCGGCGGCGCCACCGTCGAGGACGTCGCCCTCCTGCGGGCGGTCGTGGGAGGGGCACTCGGGGTCAAGGCGTCGGGCGGGGTGCGGAGCGCCGCGCAGGCGCTGGCGATGATCCGCGCGGGGGCGAGCCGCGTCGGCGCCTCGGCCTGCGTGGACATCGTCCTCGGCACGTTCTGAGCGTCGCGCCGGCGCCGGCCGGTTAGGATCCGGGCATGGACCGACGCCGCTTCGTCATCCTGGTCGCCGACAGCGTGGGCTGCGGCGCGCTCCCCGACGCGCGCGAGTACGGCGACGAGGGCTCCGACACCCTCGGCAACACGAGCCGCGCCGTCGGAGGCCTCGCCCTCCCGGTGATGGGCCGCATGGGGCTCGGGCACCTGACCTCCATCCTCGGCGTGCCGCCGGAGCCCTCGCCGGTCGCCTTCCACGGCCGCATGGCGGAGCGCTCGAAGGGCAAGGACACCATCACGGGTCACTGGGAGATGATGGGGATCGTCCTCTCCGAGCCGCTCGCGCTTCACCCGCACGGCTTCCCGCCCGAGATCCTGGAGCCCTTCCTGCGGGAGACGGGCGCGCCGGGGGTGCTCGGGAACGTGGCCGCGAGCGGGACGGAGATCATCCAGCAGCTGGGCGAGGAGCACCAGCGAACGGGGAAGCCCATCGTCTACACCTCCGCGGACTCGGTGTTCCAGATCGCGGCGCACGAGGAGACGGTCCCGCTCGAGACCCTGTACGCCTGGTGCCGCGCGGCGCGACGCATCCTCGATCCGTTCAAGGTGGCGCGCGTCATCGCCCGCCCGTTCGTCGGCACGCCGGGCAGGTACGTCCGGACCTACAACCGCAAGGACTTCGCGCTCGCGACGCCGGGGCCGACCGTCCTCGAGAAGCTCGTCGACGCGCGCGTGCCGGTGTTCGGGGTCGGCAAGATCCCGGACATCTTCGACCACCGGGGCATCACCGACGAGGTGCACACGGCCGGGAACGCGGACGGCCTCGCGAAGACCGAGGCGCTCCTCGACCGCGTGGACCACGGGCTCGTGTTCGTGAACCTCGTCGACTTCGACATGCTGTACGGGCACCGGAACGATCCCGTGGGCTACGCCCGCGCGCTCGAGGAGCTGGACCGGACCCTGCCGCGGATCCTCGGAAAGCTCCACCCCGGCGAGGTCGCCGCGATCACCGCCGACCACGGCTGCGATCCCACCACCCCCTCCACCGATCACTCGCGCGAGTACGTGCCGCTCGTCGTCCACGCGCCCGGACGAGGCGGCGGGGCGCTCGGCACGCGCGGCTCGTTCGCCGATCTGGGCGCGACCGTCTCGGACTTCTTCGGCGTGCGGCACGAGACGGGCAAGAGCTTCCTCGGGGAGCTCGCGCGGTGACGGGGGCGGGCTCGACGCTTCCCCCGGAGGACCCTCTCGCGCCCCCGCCGCTCGACGGTCCCCGCGCGGCGGCTCGCGCCATCGCCTGGTACGCGTCGAACCCCGCCGCCGCCCCGCGCGTCTCGCGCCTCGACCGCGCGCTCTACGGGGTCGCGCAGGTGCTCCACGCGGCGCGGCTCGTGGCCGGGGACCCGGCGCTCCGGCGCGCGGCGCTCGTGCCGACGGCGATCACCTTCGCGGGGTGCGCGCTTCTCGCCACGCTCGCCACCGCCCGCGCCGACGATCCGGATCCGGCGGGCACCTTCCACGCGTTCCTCGTCACGTTCGTCGCGCTCGCCTCCATGCCTCCGACGCTGCTCCAGCGGCTCTGGCTGCGCGTCGCCCTCGAGGCGCGCCGCGCGCTCGGGCTCCCGCCCGGCGAGGACGCCTTCGCCGACGTCGGCTACGTCCGCCTCGTGGTCGCCGAGAGCGCCAAGGCGCTGCGCCAGGCGATCGTGGTGTCGATCGGCATCGCGCCTCTCCTCATCCTCGTGCGGATCCTGCCGTTCGGCACGCTCGAGGCGACCCTGCTCGCGGGCGCGTGGGCCTTCTACTGGCTCGTCGTGGACGCGCTGGAGCTGCCGATCGAGGTCCTCTCCGGCCCGCGCACCGGCGGGCCCTCGCCCTGGTATTCCCGCCTGCTCGCCCGCGCCGGGCGCGCGGCGTGGGTCCTGCGGCCCTTCTCGGCGCTGGCGCGGTTCCTGGACCGCCTGACGCGTCCGTGGCGCGAGGAGGTGGCGTTCACGGAGCGCCACCGATTCGAGACGCTCGGGCTGGGCGTCGCGGTCGGCGCGGTCCTGGTCATCCCCGTCGTCGGGCTGTTCTTCCGCGCGATCGCGATCGTCGCGTCGACGGCCGCCGTCGGCAGGCTCGACGCGGAGACGCCGCCCGGATCCTGACCATGTCCGCGGCGCCGCGCGCCCAAGGGTCGCGGGGACGCGGCGGCGCTCGCGGGTCACCTCGGCGGGGCAGCCGCCGGCGCGGCGCGCTGCGGCGCGGCGACGCTCGCCGGATCGACGGTGATCTCGCGGAGGCGCTGCGCCACCGCGGGGGGCATGTCCTCCTGGAACCGGCCGCCCAGGTGCTTCGCGAGGAACTTCTCGGCGGAGGCGAAGGCCGCCATGTTGTTCACCGGCCGCTGGAAGCCGTGCCCCTCGTCCGGCGCCACGAGGTACTCCACCGGGAACCCGCGCTCGCGCAGCGCGACGACGATCTGGTCCGACTCCGACCTCTTCACCCGCGGATCGTTCGCCCCCTGCACGATCTGCAGCGGGGTGCGGATGGCGGCCACGTGATTCAGCGGCGACTGCCGCTCGAGCTGCGCCCGGCCCTCCGGCGTGGTCGGGTTGCCCATCCGCGTGTGGAACACGATGCGGCCCGCCTCCCAGTAGGGCGGGATGGTCTCGAGCAAGGTGATGAGGCTCGACGGCGCGACGATCGCCACCGCCGCGGCGTAGAGGTCGGGCGTGAACGTCACGCCGGCGAGCGTCGCGTAGCCGCCGTACGAGCCGCCCATGATCCCGACGCGCCTGGGATCGACCACGCCCTGGGCGACGAGGTACCGGACGCCCCACGTGAGGTCGTCCTGCATCTTGTCGCCCCACTGGAGATTTCCGGCGTCGAGGAACCGCTTCCCGTAGCCCGTCGAGCCGCGGAAGTTCGGCTGGAGGACGGCGTACCCGCGGTTCGCGAGGAACTGCGCGAACGGGTGGCACCGCCAGCTGTCGCGCCACCACGGCCCGCCGTGCGGGAAGACGACGAGCGGCAGCGCCTTCGCGGGCACGCCCGCGGGCAGGGTCAGGAAGGCGGGGATCTCGAGCCCGTCGGACGACGGGTAGCGGATCGGCTGCATGTGCGCGAGGTCCTGCCGCGGCAGCCGTTCGCGCAGGCGGTACTGCTTCGTCACCGCCTTCGTCGTGCGGTCGAAGAGGTAGACCTCGCCCGGCTCGACGTCGGCCGTCACCGACACGAGCCAGCGCCGGTCGTCGCGGGTGGTGGACTGGATGAGCACGTCGCGATCCGGGAAGCGGGCCTGCAGCGCGGCGTGGTCCGCCTGGTAGCCGGGGTCGCTCCAGCGGAAGCGCAGCCGCTCGTCGTCGTAGACGGCTCCGACGAGGCGGTCGGTCGCCTCGGAGAACACCGGCGCCTTGAGGTCCACGCGCTTCTCGGGGTCCGACGCGAGGACCTCCTCCACCCCGGTCTGGACGTCGAGCAGGGAGAGCCGGAGGAGGTCGCCCGCGCCGCCGTTGGTGACGAGGTACACCCGCCCGTCCGGATCGAAGCGAGCGGCGGAGCAGTCCTCGAGCACCGTGCAGCCGTAGACCTTCTGCATCCCGGCGGGATCGACGCGGAGGATCTCGGTGTCGCCCCGCTCGGTCACGCGCGTGCCGAGCCTGAGCCGGCCGGAGAGGTCGAACGTCCACGAGACGAAGCGCTGCTCGTTCCGGCGGAGCAGGGTCCGCTTGCCGGTCGCGATCTCCACCTCGTACAGGTCGTGCCACCGGGCGTCCCGATCGTTGAGGCCCACGTACACGACTCCGGGCCGCGCCTTCGGGACCTCGTAGATCTCGGCGCGAACGCCCTTCAGATCGGTGAGCCCGCGGGCCGGCGGCACCTTCGCGCCGGGCGCGGGCGCCGCCCGCGGATCGACCGCGTAGACGTTGTAGTTCTCGTCGCCCGCGTGGTCCTGCACGAAGAGGATGAACCGCGAGTCCCAGCTCCAGAAGTACGCCGGGATGGGACGCGCCTGGTCGGCGGTGACCGGCTTCGCCTGCTCGAAGGGCGCGTCGACCGGCTTCACCCAGACGTTGCGCGTGCCGTCGAGCGGCTTCAGGAACGCGATCCACGCTCCGTCCGGCGAGAGCTGCGCGGCGGAGATCTCCGGATCACCGAAGATGAGCTCCCGGTCGACGATGGGCGGCAGGCCCTCGCGCCGCGCGGCGGCGGCCGCTGGCGCGCCGGCCTTTCCGGGCGCGGCGGCCGCGGCGGCGCCGTCACGCCGCGTCCCTGCACAGCCGAGGGTCGCGACGGTGACGGCGAGGAGGAGCTTCGAGGCGAGCCGCCGGGTCATGGGGCCTCCCTAGGATGGCGCCCGTTCTAGCGACCGCCGCGGCTTCCGTCGAGGGACCCGGACGGGCGGTGACGCCCGGACGCGAGGAGGGGAGGCGCCCTCGAGACGCCTCCCCTCGTCCATCACCCTACGTGACGCTACTTCTTCGGCGTGGGCTGTGCCGCGGGCGCGGGACCCTGGGCGGGCGTGGCCTTGTGCTCGCGCCGGAGCGTGGCCGCCTCCGCCTTGATGTCGACGAGATCGCGCGCCATCTCGCTCCAGCCGTACCAGTTGGCATAGTCCGGGTTCGCGTGGAACGCGCCCTGGAACGCGCGCATGCGGTGCTCGAGGAACATCACGAACAGCTTCTGCTCGACCGGCGTGGGCGCGTCGTGGAACGTGAGCAGGTCCGGGAACGGGAAGGCGTAGCTCTTCGGCTTGGGCAGGATGCCGTCCTGGTACAGCCCGGCCACGGCGCGGATCGCCTCGGCCATGGCGTGATCCGCGTCGCGGATCATCCCGTCGGACTGCTGGAGCTGGACCTTCGCGAACTCGCCCGAGTGGCACTGGTTGCAGGTCTTCAGCATCTTCGTACGCTCCGCGTCCCACGCCTCCTGGGTGAGCCGCGCCACGTCGGCGGCCTTCACGACGTCGAGGCGGCCGGTGGGGTTGCCCGACGGGTCGAGCACGCCGAGGCCCTGCAGGATGGTGACGCGATCCGCCTTCCACTGCGGGTCATCCTCGGGGAAGGGCAGCCGGACGGCGAGGAAGCCCCAGGCCGTGCGGACCTCGTGGTTCCCCTCCTGCATGTGGCAGTCCTGGCAGGTCGGCGCGGCCGAGTACTGCGGGATCGCGCCCGTCTGCTTGAGCGCGTTGCGCACGCCGTGCTTCGAGCCGCTGTACATCTCCCACTGCGGGTGATCGAACCCCATGTGGCAGGTCTGGCAGGCCTCCGGGCGGCGTGCCTCAGCCTTGGAGAACAGGTGGCGCGTGTGGCACGCGTCGCAGGAGGCGTTCCCGTAGGGCCCGGCCACCTTGCGCAGCTCGGCCTGCTCCTCGGGGGTCTTGAGGCCGAGCTTGTGGCATCCGCCGCAGCCCTTCAGCCCCTCGCGGATCGCGACCGGCTGGTAGTGGAAGGTCGGCATGGCCTTCACCGCCGCCCAGGCGAAGGCGTGCTTCCCCTTCTTGAACTGGGCGACCTGGGCGTCGTGGCACTGGCCGCAGGTGTCCGGGGTCGGCATCTTCGCGTTCGCGAAGTCGTCCTTCGTCTTGTGCGCCGAGCCGTGGCACTCGACGCAGCCGACCTCGACCTTCGAGTGCCGGGACAGCTCCCAGTCCTTCACGATGCTCGGGTTCACCTTCGCGTGGCAGGTGACGCACGCGCCGCCGGCGGCCGGCTTCGTTGCGGCGGGCTTGCCGGCCGGCGCCGGCTTCTTCTGCGCGGCCGCGGGGCCGGCGAGGAGCGCGAGGGCCGCGGCGAGCGTGATGCGTGTCGTCAGCTTCATGGTACCTCCGGGGTGAGGGTCGCCGCCGGCGTGGTGACGGCGGGTGCAACGGGGCGGCGGCGTGCGGATGCTGCCACCGCCGGGGGAGCGGCGCGGGTCCTCGCGCGGGGAACCCCAAGTGCCCGGGAGCGGGCGAGCGCCGTGGCTCCGGGCGAGTGGGCCGCGAGGCCTGGCGGCAAATGACGGAGCGTCACGAGCGGGCGCCGCCCGGCCCGGGATCTCCGGACCCGTCGCCCGCGTCCGCGACGTAGGTGGGGAAGACGCCCAGGAGGTCCTCGTGCGCGCGCACGAGCCGTTCCGCGAGCGCCTCGAGCGCGGCGCCGTCCGCGCCGGTGAACACGGCCGCGAGGCGGCGATCCCCGTCGCCGCCCTGGAGGGCGAGGCCGGGCTCGTGCAGGAGCCGCGCGGCCACGCGCGGCGCCGCGCCCGGGACCGTCTCGATGACGAGGCCGGCGACGATCATCGCGGGCCCCGGTCGCCCTCGACGTCCGACGGCTCGCGGGCCCGGCGCTCCTCCGTGCCCGGACGGCTCGCCCCCTCGTCGCGGGCGTCGGACGGGGGCCGGGGCTCGGCGCCGGAGCGAGCACCGCTGCGCCGCGACCAGCCCTTGCCGCGTGCGACGAGCACGTCGACGGGGAGGCCGAGCCCGGCGAGGACCGACGCGGCGGCGGAGGCCTGGAGCAGCTCGCGGCGGGCGTGGAACGAGAGCGGTCTCGGCACGGCGGCCTCCGGTGGAGAGAAGAGGGCCTCCGGCGCGGCAGGGGAGCGCGTCCGGAGGCCCCGGGGAATCACCTCGTGAGGGCCGCCGGCTGCACGGCGGGGGCCGGCGCGCCGGGGGCGGCCGGCGGCGGGGGGATCGTCACCACCGCGACGGTCGGCTTGAAGGACGGATCGCGCAGCGCGATCTGGCCCTGGCGGGAGGCGTCGATCGACTCGAAGAGCACGCGGGCGGCCTCCTGCGGCGCGTGGAAGCCGGTCGAGTTCTCCGCCTCGACGAAGTCGAACAGGAACTGCGCGCGGCGCTGGAGGAACCGCGCCTTCTCGAGCTCCGCGTCCGTCCTGCCGGCCTCCTTCGCCGCCTTGACGTCGCCGATCAGCGCGACGAGGGCGTCGAACGCCTGCTCGCGGAGCTCGAGGTGCTTGTCCTGGATCGCCTCGACCCGGGCCTTGAGCTCCTCCTCCGGCCACTTGTGGCAGCCCTGGCAGGCGCGGTTCAGGTTCAGCACCGGGCTGCGCACCCAGTGATCCGAGACCTTGGTGCCGCCGACGCGCATGTAGGGCATGTGGCAGTCGGCGCAGGCGACGCCGGAGCGGGCGTGGATGCCCTGGTTCCACATCTCGAACTCGGGGTGCTGCGCCTTCAGCACCGGCGCGCCCGTCTCCTTGTGCGTCCAGTCCCGGAAGCCGACCTCGTCGTAGTAGGAGAGGATCTGGTCGCCCTTCATGCCCTTCGACCAGGGGAAGGTGAGCCGCTTCTCCGGGCCCTTGAAGTAGTACTCGTCGTGGCACTGGCCGCAGACGTAGGCGCGCATCTCCTGCCGCGTCGCCATGGTGTTCGGGTCGTAGTTCGGCACGCCCTGGGCCGCCTTGAAGGCGCGGATGCCTTCGAGGAAGGCCGGGCGCGTCACGCGGAGCGCCATGGTCTGCGAGTCGTGGCAGTCGATGCAGGCGACCGGGTGCTTGAAGTGCTGCTTCGCCTCCGAGTACGGCATCTTGTTGAGCGCCTCGAAGCCCTTGAAGATGTCCCCGTTCCCGAGCTTCTTCATGGGCACGTAGACGGAGGCGTGGCACTGGCCGCAGGTGCCGGGCTGCTTCGCGACGACCTGGCGCTGCGTGAAGATCTGGTCGTCGAGCGTGTACGCGTGGCCGCGCTCCTCGCGGAAGTCGGCCGCGAACGCGTAGCCCGCCCACATCGTCTTGAGCCGCGGGTCCGCGTCCGTCTTGGACTGGGAGGTCACTGTGCGCGGATCCTGCGCCGTCGGCGTGTGGGGCATCGCCTCGGAGCCGCCGTGCTTCGTGCGGACCATGTCCGTCGTCCTCTTGTAGAGGTCGTACTCGGCCGGGAAGTTCTTGCCCCACACGGCCGGATCCTCGGTGTCGTCGGTGAGCTCGACCACGCGCACGGTCGGGTTCTTCGCCTCGCTCTTCTTCTCGGCGACGTTCACGAGGAGGGCGGCGGCCAGCACGGCGGCGAGCGCGAAGGCGCCCGCGACGAGGGCGAGGAGGAGCCCGCGCTTCTTCGGGGCGGTTTCGGGGGTCATTTGCGTTTCTCCTTGAGTGACGTGAGGCGGTTCAGCGGAGGTGTCCGACGGAGGCGTGGCAGCGGATGCAGGAGACCTCGCCGCCCGCGGTCATCGCGTCGACCACGGCGGCGTGGCAGTGCCGGCACTGGCCCTCGACGACCTCGCGGCTCGCAGCCCGCGCGCGGATCACGTCGGGGAACCCGCCGACCGTGAACGCCATCGAGTGGTGGAACCCGTTCTCGGCCTTGGTCACGTACTTGCCGACGGGCGCGGCGGGGGTGTGGCAGTCGTTGCAGGTGGCGAAGGCGTGGTGCGACGACTCCTGCCAGCCCTCGTAGTGGCCGGACATCACGTGGCAGTTGGCGCACGTGGCCGGGTCGTTGCCGAGGTACGACGTCCCCTTCGCGTACGCGAAGGCGTAGCCGCCGACGCCCGCGGCGACGCCGAGGGTCCCGGCGACCAGGACGAGGGGCCACGAGAGGAGCGAGCTTCCGATGGGCATGAAGGGCCTCGTGAACGAGTTGGCCCCTCACATCGCAAGCCGCGCGCCACGGGCGCGGTCCCCGCTCGCCGACGGCGTCTCGCGGGGTTACGCGGTCCGCAGGACGAGAGCGCGCGGCGCGTTCGGATGACCGCGCCAGGCGTTCGGATGCGCCCATCCGACCGGAGCGGCGCGTGGCCTCGCGGCGCGGCGATCACGCTGCGTCAATGTGACGCGGCCCGCCCGCCGGGAGGCGAACGGGCCGCGAGCTCGGAGCGCCGCCTGCGGGGGCGGCGCGGTGCCGCGCCTACTCCATCGAGACGCTGTTCACGCCGTAGCAGGAGAGCGCGAGCAGGCTCGTGCGCTGCCACTTGCGCGCCGGGTTGGAGAGGAAGTGCAGCGAGTAGCGCTGCGGCTCCGGCAGCGCGCCGATCCGCTCGATCCAGTGGATGAACGACTTGAAGCCGGAGGAGTTGCAGAACTCCAGCTCGCGGAGATCCACCCGGACCCGCCTCCTCCCGAGCCGCGAGAGCTCGCCGTGCACCGCGTCGACGAAGGGGTTCAGGATCACCGCGGGGTTGACGGTGCTGATCGTGCCGCGGAAGACGACGCGTGGACCCTCCACGTCGCTCGCGAGCACTGCGGAGTACTTGTCGTCCGCGACCTGCAGCGGATTCGTCGGGACGGGCAACTCAGGCATGGGCTCCTCCGGGAACCTTCAGGGCCGGCGCGCGCAGCGCGCCGGAGGCGTGGACGGTGACGCGGCCACCCGAGCGGCTCAAGGTGACCTCGAGCTGGCACTCGAAGCGGACGCGCGCGAGGCCGAGCCCGCCGCGCACGGTGGCCGGCGAGGTGCTCATCTCGGCGAGGTAGTGGCGGAGCGCGTCGGGCTCCTCGTTCATGCGCTCGATGCGCTCCCTCAGCGACTGGAACTCCGCCTCGGTGCAGCGGTTCGTCACCGCCACCTCGACGCGATCGGCGTCGGGATCCACCTCGAGGACGAGGTCGACCTCCTCCTCGTGCGAGAACGGCACCGCGTTCTGCATGAGCTCGTGCACCGCCAGCGCGAGCTGCGACTCGCGGTTCACCGCGACCTCGCAGGCGCAGGCGCAGAACGACTCGACGAAGCGCCGGATCTCGTCGATGAAGACCCAGGGCGGCTTCATCCGCAGCATGAGGTAGATGGGCTGGCGCGGCTCGGGCTTCTGCTCAGGCATGGGGCTGGCGCCTCAGGACGACTGCGGTCATGTCGTCCGCCTGCGTGGCGGCGAACGCCTCGACCCTGGAGAAGATCGCGGCGAGCGCCTGCGAGGCGGTCGCGGAGCTGACGGAGGGCTCGGACAGCATCTGGGCGAGGCGGTCCTCGCCGAAGAGATCGCCCCCGGCGTCCGGCGCCTCGACCATGCCGTCCGTGATGAGGCAGAGCATCTCCCCGGGGTGGACCTGGAACTCGTACTCGCGCGGCGCCACGCTGGGCCCGAGCCCGCACCACGGGCCCGCCGGCTCGATGACGTCGACCTTGCCGCTCCCGCGGGAGAGGAAGATCGGCTGGTGCGCGCCCGCAGCGACGAAGCGCCCGTCGCCGATGTGGCGCGCTGCCATGAGCGTCAGGTAGTCGTCGCGCCGCATCCTCCGGCGGACGTTCTCGTGCACCACGCGGTTGACGGCGGCGATGACGGTCTTCGGCGAGCCGCGCGGGTTCTCGGCGATCGCCGCGTACGCCGCGGCCTGCGCCATCATCATCACGAGCCCGGAGTTGATGCCGTGTCCGGAGACGTCCCCGACGAGCACCCAGAACGTGTCGTCGAACGGGAGCAGGTCGTAGAGGTCGCCGCCGACGTCGTCGGCCGGCTTCATGCGCGCCGCGACGTCGTAGCCCGCGAGCGAAGGCGCCACGGGCAGGATCGCGGTCTGGATCCGGTGCGCGATCTCCACCTCGCGCCGGAGCGCCTCGGTGCGCTGAAGCTCGTCGCGAGACCGCTCGACCTCGCTCACCATCACGTTGAACGAGTGGACGAGGTGGCCCAGCTCGTCGCTGTAGGCCTCGGGGACGCGGGTGGACAGGTCGCCGCTCGCGACCTGGGTCATGGACTGGGTGATGTCCGTGAGCGGCCGCGAGGCCTGGCGGATCGCGCCGATGCTCGCGACGCCCGCGACGGCGAGGACGATCGCGAACAGGATGCCGAGGAGGGCGCGCAGCCAGTAGAGCCGGCCGTACGCGTCCGCCTCGTGGACCGCCATGAACGTGCGCCAGCCGGGGACGCCCGCGTCGGGCGCGGTGCGGACGGCGAGCACCGGCTCCGAGCCGGCGAGCGCGATGGTCTCGAGCGCGCCGGGCGCCGCGGACGCGGCCTCCGCGAGCGCGTGCACCTTGCGCGCGTCGGCGGACGGGACCGACAGGACGAGCGTGAGCCGCTCGTCGGCGACGATGGGCTGGTAGAGCCCGTCCTCGCCCGCGATCCCGCCGAGGAGCCGGGAGAGCCCGTGCGGCGAGAGGACGCCCACCACCACGCCCACGAGGTCGCCGGCGAAGTCCTTCACGGGCGCGGCGACCATCACCCCGAGCGCGCTGCCCTCGGTGGGATCGAGCCGCGAGAGCGGCACCGTCCCCGCGGCGACGCCGTCGCCGAGCTCGGCGGAGCCCTCCAGCGCGGCCTTCACCGGCACGTCGCCGAGCACCACGCCGCGCAGCGTCACGACCGGCAGCCCGCGGCGCTCGCCCGCGGCGCCCTCCCGGACCGCGGCGATGACGGCGCCGTCCATGTCGAGGAGCGCCGCCGCCGAGATCGTCCCGCCCTGGTCCTGGATCGTCCTGCGCAGGTAGTCCTCGGCGAACTTGGGATCGCCGGAGTCGATCGTCATCTGCATCGCCTCCGCCTCGGCCCAGTTGCGGATGGCGAGCGCGCGCTCCCGCTGGAACCGGACGACCGCGGCCTGGACCTCCTCGGCGCGGGCGGAGAGGTGCGAGTGCACCGCGTCGACGATGACCGAGCGCGCGACGCGCTCGAACGCGACCGCGGCGACGGCGAGGGCGAGGGCGACGAGGACGAGCGTCGCCACCATGAGGCGCAAGCGAAGCGAGCTCTTCGTGCGATCGGCGAACCTGGCGAACATGGCGGTCCGGGCCTAGCCCAGGCCCTCCTGCGTCGCGCGGAACTTCAGGAACTCGTAGATGCGCTGCGCCTGCTCCTCGTTGATGCCGGAGTTCGGGCGCCGCAGCATCTTCTTCATGTAGCGCTTCCACTGCTGCGAGCTGAAGTGCGAGTTCACCGCCCGCGCGGCCGGGTGGCACTTGTTGCACTTCCCGATGAGGATCTCGTACCGGCGCTGCTGCTCCTCCGGATACGACGAGACGTCGATGGTGCCCGGCCCGAAGTCGCGGGGATCGGGGGGCGCCTTCTCGGGCTCGGCCTGGAGCACGAGCCCCAGGACGGCGGCGGCGGCGAAGGTGACGGACATCAGAAGGCTCCTCCGAATCCGAGGTGGATGGAGTGGAAGTCCTGGAAGGGCGTCGTGCCGGGCGGCGTGCCGATCATCGTCTTGTCGCTCCAGTACTCCCACCCGAGCTTCACGTACGTGGACTGTGCCGGCGTCAGGACGAGCCCCGCGGTGTAGCGCACGAGGAGGCTGTCCGGCGTGATCGTGGAGCCGGGGAGGGGTACGCCTTTACGACGGAGCTCGTCGTAGCGGTAGACCATGTCCACGTGCTTGCCGAGCGGGTGCTCGATCTCGGCGTACCAGCCCTCCTTCATGACGAAGGGGTCGACGATCGTCCACTTGTAGCCCTTGGCGGCCGTGTCGATGTCGGTGCGCCGCGCCGCGTACTCGCCGCGCAGCGTGACCGGGCCGAGCTTCATGGACGCGTCCGCGCCGACGGCCGCGTAGTCGAGCTTCGCCGCGCGATCGTAGCGGCCGCCGGTGGCCGAGGCGCCGACGCTCACGTCGCCGAAGAAGCCCTTGCCGGAGGAGGCCCAGGTGACGGCGAGCCGACCGCCGCCGGCGGGCTGGTCGTTGTTGTCGGTGTAATAGACGGTGCGCAGCGAGGTGAAGTCGAGGTCGTTCGAGCCGCGCATGCCGGCGACGCCGTAGAGCCCGTACCAGACCTGCAGGCTCTCGCCGAGCCAGGTGATCCCGTACAGCAGGGCGCCGGTGTCGGAGTAGGGCTGGGGCATGACGCCGAGGTTCATCGCGTTCTTCTCGCCGTACGCCATGCGGCCCATGTCGTAGATGAGCGGCGCGGACACGGTCTTGTGTCCGGACTGATCGACCCGGTTCGCGTATTCACCGAACGGCACCGCGATGCGCCCGGCCTGGACGTTGAACCAGGTCTTCGGCGTGTAGTCGAGGTGGGCGTGCTCGAGGTCGATGCCGTGGCAGCTGAAGCACGCCTTGGCGGAGAAGGCGAGGTCGTCGTTGATGTCGACCTGGACCTTCAGCGACGCGTCCGGCGAGACGCTCCGCGGCGTGCGGGCGGCGATGTCCCGCCGCTCGATGCCCCAGTAGTCCACGTACACGGAGCCGGAGACGATCACGTTGTCGCCGCTGGCGCGCGCGGGCGGCGCCCAGGCGAGCAGGGTGGCGGCGAGGGCGAGCGCGGCGGCGGCTGCGATCCGCCGGGGTGCGCTGCGGCTAGTCATTCGGCGCTCCGTTCGCGATCCAAGCCTCGATCGCCTGGATGTCGGCCTCGTCGAGGGCGGCGTCGCCGATCGGCATCGCGCTCGCGACCCCGCCGACGTCGCCGGCGGTGCCGCGCAGCTTCATGACGAGGTAGCTGCCCGCGGGATCGAAGGGCTCGACGAGGTTCAGCGAGGCCTGCTGCGAGGGGGACGCGACGAGCGCGCCGTAGGCCAGGCCCGCGTCGAGGGGCGGGTACGCCGGCGGAGACTCGCCGGCGTGGCACGAGGCGGTGGCGCACCGCGGGACGAGGATGTTCAGCTCGAGCGTGGAGAAGTGCTCGGCCGGTCCGCCGGGGACCTGGATCGGCTGAGGCACGCCGATCCCCGGCTCGGGCGCGCACGCGGCGAAGAGGGAGGAGGCGGCGGCGAGCGCCATGGCGAGCCGGCGCGTCACGGCCGCCCGCTCGAAGTTCCGCTCGGCTCGAGCCAGCCGGAGGACGCACCGCGCCGCCCGGCGCCCCCGAGGGCCTCCGCGCACGCTCCGCTCTCCAGGATGCGAGGCCGGCCCGCAGGGCCTCGGCCGATTCGCATGTCCATCCTCCCCGCCGCGACGGCTCGTCCGTCGCGGAGTCGGTCCCGGCGCGCATGGTACGTGCCGAGATCCTGTGGGTGTCAACTTCGCGGCTGTCGCCTTGACGCGGCGCAGTCCGCACCTCTGCGCCGGTGCGCTGCCGGTGACCGACGCGCGCGCACCTCGCGACTGCGTGGCGGTAAGCGGAATGTGCCTCTCGGTTGCTTCGTGCTATGGCGACGAGACGCGAGCCGGGGAAGGCGTCGGCGCGCGCGCCGGGAGGATCGATGAGTCGCCGGTTCACGAACAGCGGTTGGGCCGCGGCGGTCACGCTCGCGCTGCTCGGCGGATGCCAGCAGGCGCCGAAGCTCGGCGCCGCCGTGGGATCGCCCCCGCCGACCGGGCCGAGGATCGAGATCATCGGCGCGGCGCTGGACGCTGCCCAGCACGTCGTCGTCACCCTGCAGATCTCGCGCGACGAGCGGCCCCTCGGCCTCGCGGCAGCGCGGTCGCTCGGCCCGGCCTTCACGCTGGCGGCGCTCTCTCCGGATCCCGTGAACCCCGGCACCGCCCTGCCCGCGTGGCGCAGCCTCTTGCTCACCGGCGCGGAGACGCTCGCGAACCTCCCCGTGGCAGGGCCGGGCACGCCCGACGGAGCGGTGCTCCACGGTACGCGCCAGCCCGGCGCGGAGACGGCCGGGACCTGGACGGACCAGGGCGGCGGCGCGTTCACGTACACGCTCGCGGCCCCGCTCCCCGCCGGCCAGGACCTCGCGGAGACGCTGCGCGTCGGCGCGTTCCTGACCGGCGTCGCCGGGACCCAGCTCACCACCTCGACGTTCGACTTCGTGCCGAACCACGGGCCGCTCCGGGGGCGCGAGCTCGTCCTCGACACCGCCTGCGCGAGCTGCCACGGCACGCTGCGCGCGCACGACGGGTCCCGCACCGGTACCCGCATCTGCGTCACCTGCCACACGTACCAGCACGCGGACGGGCAGACGGTGGATCCGGCCGCGCCCGCCGCGGCGACCGCCGACACGGATCCGAACCCGCTCGAGCTGTCGCGCCTCGTGCACCGCATCCACCGCGGGAAGAACCTGCCGACGCTCTACGTGGCGAGCAGCGCCGTGGAGGCGCCGCCCATCGGCGCGACGAGCCCGAAGCCGTTCTTCACGGGGCGCAACACGCCGCTCCTCGGCCGGAGGTTCTCGGTGATCGGCGCGGAGAGCCGCGAGCGGATCTTCGGGCAGGTGGTCGCGCGCACCGACAACGGACAGCCGGCGAAGCTGGTCGCGCGCGGCGTCACGTTCCCCGTGGACCTCCGCAACTGCACCACGTGCCACGCGGGGGCGGCGCGCGAGGCGGCGCTCGCGACCGAGATCTCGCGGCGGAGCTGCCAGGGCTGCCACGCGGACGTCTGGTTCGGGGCGGGCGCGCCGCCGGACCCGGTCCACTTCGCCCACTCGGGCGGGCCGCAGCCCGACGACACGGGCTGCGCGAAGTGCCACGTGTCGCTCCCGGGGGATCCGGCTGACCAGGTGGACATCGCGGAGGCGCACGTCGCGCCGCTCCGGAGCCCGCGGCTGAACAGGCCGACGCTCGAGATCGTCGAGGTCAAGAACGCGCTGCCCGGCATGTCGCCGACGATCGTCTTCACGGTCTCGGATCGCGACGGCCTGCTCACGTCCCTGCTCTCGCCGACGCCGGCGCTCGACGCCACGAGCCCGGTGCCGCGGGGCGCCTTCGACGCGGCCCCGGGGCACAGCGGCTACTTCGAGGCCACCATCGCGGGCCCGGCCGATCCGGACTTCCGCTCGCTCGGCGCGGCCTCGCTCCCGATCAGCGAGCTCGTCCCGGTGGACATGGCGGCGGACGTGAACGGCCGCTTCAGCTACACGTTCAAGGCGACGCTCCCCGCCGACGCGAGCGGCACCTGGATCGCCGGCCTGGACACGCGGCGCGGCGCCTACACCCCGCTATGGGACCCCGTCGCGAACGCGTTCGCCTGGCCGTACACGGGCGAGTCCCTCTACGAGCCCGCCGACACCGCGACGGTGTGGATCGATCTCGCCGCGGGCGGCACGGGCGGGGGAAATCCGACGCCGCGCCGGCGCATCGTCGACGTCGCGAAGTGCAACGCCTGTCACGTGCGCATCGCCTATCACGGCCAGATGCGCATGCGCGTCGAGTACTGCTCCGCGTGCCACACCCCGGAGCGGACGGACTGGCACGCCCGCCCCAAGACCGCCGCGGGCGACACGGACCTCGCGAGCACCTACGACGGGATCGAGGAGCGCTCGATCCACTTCAAGGTGATGATCCACCGGATCCACACGGGCGGGCGCTCGGGCACGGCGGAGCTCTCGACCCTCCGCCCGTACGTCTCGTACGGTCGCTACGGGAGCTTCCGCTTCCGCGACATGGGCGAGTTCCCCGGAGACCTCGCCCGGTGCACGCTCTGTCACCTGGAGGGGACCTACCGCGTCGAGGCGGTCCCCGCGACCTCGCCGCCCACCGTCGCGAACGAGACGCCGACGATCCGTCACGCCGGATCGTCCGCTCACGGGGCGGACGAGCCGACGACGCCCCCGATCGCCGCGGCGTGCACCGCGTGCCACGCCACCGCCTACGCGATCTCCCACGCGGCGCGCGAGACGGGCAACGGCAAGGAGCAGTGCGTCTCCTGTCACGGCGTGAAGGGCCCGCAGTCGGTGGACAAGGTCCACCGCCTCCCGCTGCCGGTCCCCCTGTAGCCCCGCGCGAAGGATGCGAGAGGGCCCCGCTCGCCGCTCGAGGCGGCGGGGCCTCGCCGTACCCTCGCCCGCGCCCCGCTACTTCGCCTTCTCCGCCGGCTTCCCTGGCGCGGGGGCGGGCGCGGGCGCGGGCGGAGCGGCCGCCGGGTGCGTCCCCGGCGCCTGGGCCGGGCCGGGCTGCGCCGTCGGGACGACGACGACCTTCACGTCGGGCTTGAACGTCGCGTCGCGCAGCACGAGCTGTCCCTGGCGCGCGTAGTCGACGGAGTCGCCGAGGATCCGCAGCGCCTCCTGCGGGGCGTGGAAGCCGGTGGAGTTCTCCGCCTCGACGAAGTCCAGGTAGAACTGCGCGCGCCGCTGGAGGTACCGCGCCGCGTCGAGCTGCTCGGGGGTGGCCTTGCCCTCGCCCTGCGCCTTCTGGATGTCGCCGATGAGATCCATGAGCGCGTCCATCGCGATGTTCCGCTGCTTGTAGAAGCGGTCCTGCTCCGTGAGGACGCGGTTCTTGAGCTCGTCCGGCTTCACGCCCGCGTGGCACCTCGTGCAGGACGCCTCGACCTTGAGGAGCGGGCTGTTCACCTGGTGATCGGTGATCTTCTCGCCCTTGTACTGGATCTCCGGCATGTGGCAGTCGACGCAGGTGACGCCGGACCGGGCGTGGATGCCCTGGTTCCACATCTCGAACTCGGGGTGCTGGGCCTTGAGCGCGGGCGCGCCGGTCGTCTTGTGGACCCAGTCCTTGAACTTGATCTCGTCGTAGTACGCCAGGATGTCGTCCACCCGGATGCCGTTGAACCAGGGGTAGGTGAGCTGCTTGTCGTCGCCCTTGAAGTAGTACTCGACGTGGCACTGCCCGCAGACGAACGCGCGCATCTCCTTCTGCGAGGCCTGCTTGTTCACGTCGTAGTCCTTCACGCCCAGCTTCGCCTTGAGGGCGCGCATGCCGTTGATGAAGCCGGGCCGCGTGACCCGCAGGGCCATCGTCTCCGGGTCGTGGCAGTCGATGCAGGCGACCGGGTGCTCGACGAGCTTGCGCGTCTCCATGTAGGGCATCGCGTTCATCTTGCGGAACCCGGCCTCGAGGTCGCCGTTCCCGAGCTTCTTGTAGGGGACGTACACGGAGCCGTGGCACTGCATGCACGAGCCCGGCTGCTTCACGACCGCTTGACGCTTCGTGAAGGTCTGGTCCTCGAGCATGTACGCGTGGCCGCGCTCCTCGCGGAAGTCGACGCTGAAGGCGTAGCCCGCCCACATCGTCTTGAGGCGGGGGTCCTCCTCGATCTTCTCCTGCGAGACGACCGAGCGCGGGTCCGCCTCGTCCGGCGTGCGCGGCAGCGCCTCCGAGCCGCCGTACTTCGTGCGGACCTGGTCGACGGTCTTCTTGTAGGTCTCGTACTCGAGCGGATACTGCTTGCCCCACACGGCGGGATCGACGGTCTCGTCGGTGATCTGCGGGCCGGCGGCGGCGGGCGCGGCCTTCGCGGCCGGCTTCTTCGCCTTCGCGGCGGGCTTCTGCGCCTTGGCGGCGGGGGCGGGCCTCGCGGGCTTCTCCTGGGTCTGCGCCCGCGCGAGCGTCGCGGCGGCGCCGAGCAGCGCGACGAGGCCGAGGGCGAGCGCGGCGCGGCGGTTCTTGGGGGTCCGGTCGGTCATGGCCCCGTTGTGCAGCACGCCTCCCCGCGGCGAGGACTGCCAATGCGGGGCACGCCCGCCAGGGACGACGTGCAAACGGCCGCTTGCGGGGGAGGCGAACCGGCGGGCTCACCGGTAGTCGTCGCGCGACAGCCCGTACGCCTTCATCTTCTCGTACAGGTTCCGCTCGGCGATCCCCGCGGCGCGCGCGACCTCGCCGACCCGCCCGCGGTGCTCCTTGAGGAGCCGCGTCAGGTACTCGCGCTCGAACCGCTCGACGAGCCGCTGCTTCGCCTCGAGGAGCGGCAGGGACGGGTCCACGAGCGCCGCCGCGCCGTACGCGTCGGCGCGCGGTCCCGCGCCGAGGATCGGGGCGATCGCCGCCCACCCCATGAGCACGGCGCGCTCGCAGAGGTTGCGCAGCTCGCGGACGTTGCCGGGCCACGGGTAGGCGCGGGCGGCCGCGATGACGTCGGGCGGGGGCAGCGGCGCCCTGCGGCCGTAGCGCTTCGCGAACGAGCCCAGGAAGTGCTCCATGAGCGCGGGCAGGTCGCTCGTCCGCTCGCGCAGCGGCGGCAGGCGGAGCGGGATGACGTTCAGGCGGTAGTAGAGGTCGTCCCGGAAGCGGCCCTCGCGGACGAGCGCCTCGAGATCGCGGTTCGTCGCCGCCACGATGCGGACGTCCACGCGGATGGCGTCCTGGGCGCCGACGCGCGTGAGCTCCTGCTCCTGCAGCACCCGCAGGAGCTTCGCCTGGATGGCGAGATCGAGGTCGCCGACCTCGTCGAGGAACAGGGTCGAGCCGTGCGCCTGCTCGAACCGGCCGATCCGCCGCGCGACGGCGCCGGTGAACGCGCCCTTCTCGTGGCCGAAGAACTCGCTCTCCATGAGATCGCGCGGGATGGCGGTGCAGTTCACCGCCACGAAGGTGCGGTCCCGCCGCCCCGAGCGGTGGTGGATGGCGCGGGCGACGAGCTCCTTGCCGGTGCCGGTCTCGCCGCGCAGGAGCACCGTCGCGTCGGCGTCGGCGACCTGCTCCACCATCGAGAAGACCTCGCGCATCGCCGGCGAGGTCCCGACGATCTCCTCGAACCCGGACGCCCGCTCGAGCTCCCCGCGCAGGCGCGTCACGTCGCGGCGCTGCCGCTCGTGCGCCACCGCGTGGCGGAGCACGAGCGCGAGCTCGTCGTAGCGGATGGGCTTCGTGAGGTAGTGGAGCGCGCCCCTGCGCATCGCCTCGACCGCCGTCTCCACCGTCGCGTGCGCGGTGACGAGCACGACCGGCAGCGCGGGGCGGAGCGCGTGCACGCGATCCATGAGGGCGATGCCGTCGAGATCCGGCATCTTGAGATCGGAGACGACGGCGAGCGGGTCCGACTCCTCGAGCCGCGCGAGCGCCTCCGCGCCGGAGGAGGCGACGAGCACCTCGAAGCCCTCGAGGGAGAGGTTCGCCTTCGCGACCTTGCGCGTGCCGGGATCGTCGTCCACGACGAGGACGAGCCCCTCCGCGGCGACCGGGGCGCTCACGCCACCTCCGGAGCGGCGGAGCCTGCCGCGGGATCGGAGGGCCCCGCGGCGGCGCGGCGGACGGGGAACCGGATGGCGGCGACGGTGCCGCCGCCCTCGCGGCGCGAGAGGGCGAAGCGGGCGCGGTGCTGCTCGACGGCGCGCGAGACGACGACGAGGCCGAGCCCGGTCCCCGTCGGCTTCGTGGTCACGAAGGGCCGCAGCACCTCGTCGAGCTCCTCGGCGGGGATCCCGCAGCCGCGGTCGCGCACCTCGACCAGGATGGTCCCCTCGCCGCCGGCGGTCTCGTAGCGGCTCGCGAGCTCGACCGGCGCGCCGCCGCCCGCCTCGAACGCGTTCTGGAGGAGGTTCACCAGGGCCTCGGTGATCATGGGGGCGTCCACGTCGAGCACGGGCAGCTCCGGGGCGAGCTCGAGCCGCACCGCGTCCGCCGGGAGGCCGCGCGCGACGGCGGCCTTCCGGGCGGCCTCGCGCAGGAGCCGGTTGACGGACACCGGCGCCAGCTCCGGCTCGCCCGGGCGCGCGACCTGGAGCAGCTCGGAGACGAAGCGGTTCACCCGCTGGACCTCCGCGTCGATGAGGCCGGCGTACTCGGCGACCTCGGCGTCGCCGTCGAAGCGCCGGCTGAGGAACTGCGCCGCGCCGCCGATCGCGTTGAGGGGGTTCCGGAGCTCGTGGGCGATCTGCGCCGACATCTGCCCGAGCCCGGACAGCCGCTCCGCGTCGAGGAGCCGCCGCTCGAGCGTCCGCCGCTCGGCGATGTCGCGGATCACCATGACCGTGCCGAGGTACGCGCCGTCCGCGTTCTTCACCGGCGCGTAGGTCGTCTCGAACCGCCCCTCGCGCTCCTTGATGATCGAGTGCGCCGGGCCGGCGTCGTCCCCGTCGCGGAGGTAGCGCAGGACGCGGTCGAGCATGGAGTGCGAGGCCTTCGGGTGGCAGTCGCGGAGCGGCCGGCCCGCCCCGCCGGTGAGGTTGCGCAGCACGCGGCCCGCCTTGTTCACGAGCGCGACGCGCTCGTCCGCGTCGATGAAGAGGACGCCGTCCGCCATGGAGTCGAGGATCGCCTGCAGCCGCGAGAGGTCGGCGGCCCGGGCCTCGCGCGCCGCGTTCGCCGCCGCGAGCGCCTCGGCGAGCCGCTGGGTGCGATCGGCCACGCGCCGCGCCGCCCGCAGCACGAGGACGACCGCGATGCCGATGGCGAGGAAGGTGAGCCCCACGAGCGCCCAGATGCGCCGCGCCGAGGCGGCGAGCCTGGGCCCGAGCTCGGTCGTGTCGAGCGCCACGAGGAGCGCCCCGTTCACGGTCGCGGCGCCGTGGCAGCCGCGGCACGCGGGGCCGTTCGCGATCGGCTTCGAGAGGACGAAGCGGCGCTCGGTCCAGCGCGCCTCGGCGCCCAGGTCGAGGCGCGCGGGCGTCTCCCCCGCCGCGAAGCGGATCCGGCCTTCGGGGCCGGCGAGCGCCGCGCCGGCCACGCCCTGGGTGCGCGCCACCGCCGCGAGGATCGCGCCCATGCTCTCCGGCCGGTGCTCGTCCATCGCCTCCGTGACGGACCGCTCGAGCGCCTCGGCGAGCGCGCCCGCGCGACCCTCCACGAGCCGGCGCTCCGCGTGCGCCTCCTCGGTCTGGAGGTACGCGCCCGCGACGCCGGAGACCACGGCCGCGACGGCCAGGAGGAGGAGGGCGGTGCGGCCCGCTGCCGCGTAGGTCCCGACGGGCATGGCGCCGGAACCTACCGCGGGCGGGCGGGAGCGGGGAAGGTGCCCGTCCGCCGCGGGCGCGGTGGAGGACGCGCGACCGCTGCGCCCGGGGCAGGCGACGGCGCGCGGCGGCGGGCCCCGGGGGACCCGCCGCACGAGGCGGCGTCAGCGCGCCGCGGCGAACGCCGCCTCGAAGTCCTCCTTGAGGTCGTCGATGTGCTCGATGCCGGTCGAGACCCGGATCTGATCGGGCGTGACCCCGGCGCTCTGCTGCTCCGCCTCCGAGAGCTGCTGGTGGGTGGTCGACGCCGGGTGGATGACGAGCGTCTTCGCGTCGCCGACGTTCGCGAGGTGCGAGGCGAGCTTCACCGAGTTGATGAACGCCTTCCCCGCCTCGAACCCCCCCTTGATCCCGAAGGTGAAGACGCCGCCGAACCCGTTCCGGAGGTACTTGCGGGCCCGCTGGTGGTGGGGGTGCTTCTCGAGCCCGGTGTAGTTCACCCACGCGACCGAGCGGTGCGTCTCGAGCCACTTCGCGAGCGCGAGCGTGTTGTCCACCTGGCGCTGCACGCGCAGGGAGAGCGTCTCGAGGCCCTGGAGCAGGAGGAACGCGTTGAAGGGCGAGAGCGCCGGCCCCAGGTCGCGGAGCCCCTCGACGCGGGCGCGGATGATGAACTGGATGTTGCCGAACGGCCCCTTCGGCCCGAACACGTCGTTGAACACGAGGCCGTGGTACCCCGGCGAGGGCTCGGTGAAGACCGGGAACTTGCCGCTCGCCGCCCAGTCGAACTTGCCGGAGTCGACGATCACGCCGCCGATCGAGGTGCCGTGCCCGCCGATCCACTTCGTCGCCGACTCGACGACGACGTCCGCCCCGTGCTCGATCGGCCGGACGAGGTAGCCGCCGGCGCCGAAGGTGTTGTCCACGATGAGCGGGATGCCGTTCGCGTGAGCGACCTTCGCGAGCTCCTCGAAGTCGGGCACGTTCCCGGCCGGGTTGCCGATGGACTCGACGTAGAGGGCCTTCGTGTTGCCGTCGATGGCCTTCGCGAGCGCGCCCACGTCGTCGCCGTCGACCAGCTTCACGCCGATGCCCAGCCGGGGCAGCGTCACCTTGAACTGGTTGTACGTGCCGCCGTACAGCATGCTCGTGGAGACGACGTTGTCGCCCGCCTGGGCGATGTTGGCGATGGCGAGGAACTGCGCCGCCTGCCCGGACGCGGTCGCGAGCGCCGCGACGCCGCCCTCGAGGGCGGCGACCCGCTTCTCGAAGACGTCCGTCGTGGGGTTCATGATCCGCGTGTAGATGTTCCCGAACTCCTTCAGCGCGAACAGGTTCGCGCCGTGGTCCGCGCTGTCGAACGTGTAGGAGGTGGTCTGGTAGATGGGGACCGCACGGGCGTTCGTGCCGGGCGCCGGTTCCTGTCCGGCGTGGACCTGGAGCGTCTCGAAGCGCAGCTTCCGGTCGGAGGGGATGGTCATCGGCGTCCTCGGGGTTATCCGTTAAGTGAGACGAGCATCCTATTTGGCGGACAAGCGCGGCGTCAAGCCGCGTCCCCGCCTTGCGCGCTTGCTGACGCGGTCGCGTCTCCCCAGCCTCGGGGGTACAGTCCAGCCCCCTTTTCACCATGGAGACCCGACCCTTGGCCGAACTCTCCCCTCGCAACGTCCCGGAGCTGTTCCTGGAGCGCGTCGGCAAGACGCCGGCCGCGGAGGCGTTCCGCTACCCCGTGGACGGAGGGTGGAAGAGCCTCACCTGGGCGGACACCGAGGCGCGAGTGCGCGCGATCTCGAGCGGGCTGCGCGCGCTCGGCGTCGAGAACGAGCAGGTCTGCGCCATCCTGTCGTCCACGCGCATCGAGTGGGTCCTCTCCGACCTCGGCGTGCTCTGCGCGGGCGCGGCGACGAGCACGATCTACCCCTCGTCGACGCCCGAGGAGAGCGCGTTCATCCTCGCCGACTCGGGCTCGGTGGTCGCGTTCGCGGAGAACGGCGAGCAGATCGCCAAGCTCGCCTCCCGCCGCGCCGAGCTGCCGGCGCTCCGCCACGTGGTGACCTTCGACGGCCCGCCCAGCGCTGACGGCTGGGTGATCACGCTGGCACAGCTCGAGGAGCGGGGGCGCGCCCACGACGCCGCGCATCCGGGCGAGTTCGAGGAGCGCGCGGCCGCCCTGCGCGGCGACGCGCTCGCGACGCTCATCTACACCTCGGGCACGACGGGCCAGCCGAAGGGCGTCGAGCTGACGCACGCCTGCTGGATCACCCAGTCGAAGGCGGTCCAGGACACCGGCATCCTCGGCCACCCCGACCCGCTGCAGTTCTTCTGGCTCCCGCTCGCGCACGTCTTCGGGAAGATGATCGGGACGGCGCAGCTGCGCATCGGGTTCCCGACCGCCATCGACGGGCGCATCGAGCGGATCGTCGAGAACCTGAGCGTCATCCGGCCGACCTTCGTCTGCGCGGTGCCCCGCATCTTCGAGAAGGTCCACGCCAAGGTGCTCCAGAACGCTCGCGAGGGCGGCGCCGTGAAGGCGGCCATCTTCCGCTGGGCGCTCGACGTGGGCCTCGCGCGCTCGCGCGCGCTGCGGGCGGGGAAGCAGCCGTCGGCCGTGCTCGCCGCCCAGTTCGCGGCCGCGGACCGGCTCGTGTTCCAGAAGGTCCGCGCGCTGTTCGGCGGGCGGCTCCGGTTCTTCGTGTCGGGCTCCGCGCCGCTGTCCAAGGACGTCGCCGAGTTCTTCGACGCCATGGGGGTCGTGATCCTGGAGGGCTACGGCCTCACCGAGTCGTCCGCCGCGACGCACGTGAACCTGCCCGGCGCGCGGCGGCTCGGGACCGTGGGCCCGGCGCTGCCCGGCATCGAGGTGAAGATCGCCGAGGACGGCGAGATCCTGATGCGCGGCCCCTGGATCATGCGCGGCTACCGCGGGCTGCCGGAGCTGACGGCGGAGGCGCTCGACGCGGAGGGCTTCCTGCACACCGGCGACGTCGGCCACCTCGACGCGGACGGCTTCCTCGCCATCACCGACCGCAAGAAGGACCTCATCAAGACCTCGGGGGGCAAGTACGTGGCGCCGACCGAGCTCGAGGGGCGCCTCAAGGTGCTCTCCCCGGTGCTGGCCCAGGTGCTGGTCCACGGCGATCGCCGCAACTACGTCACCGCCCTCGTGACGCTCGAGCCGGAGGCGGCCGCCCGCTGGGCCGGGCAGCACGGCCTGGGGAACCTCTCTCCCGACGCGCTCGCGCGCGCCCCCGAGGTGAGGGCGCTCGTCCAGCGCGCGGTCGATCAGCTCAACGCGGGGCTGCCGCGCTTCGCGACCGTCAAGCGCTTCACGATCCTGCCGCGCGACTTCAGCGAGGCCGCGGGGGAGGTCACCGCCTCCCAGAAGCTGAAGCGAAAGCTGGTCGAGCAGCGCTACCGCGCCGAGCTCGACGCCATGTACCGCGAGCCGCCGCGCGGTCCCTGACGCGAGGGCGCGCCGCGCTACTCGGCGGCGAGCGTGGCGCGCAGCCGCCCGAGCGACGACTCCGCGTCCGAGAGGAACCGCACGTCCTCGACGCGCACGCGGCGGGCGAGCGCGAGCGTCTCCTCGTACGCGGTCATCGCCTTGGCGGCGAGCACGCGGACCTCGCGGCGGAGCTCCGCGCGGTAGCTCGCCGCCTGCTCGTCGTGGAGCCCGGGCGGAAGCGGCGCCTCGAGGAGCTGCTCGCGCAGCGCGTCGTACAGCTCGCCGACCCGGTATCCCGCGGCCACCGCCCACCGCTCGTCGCCGAGCCGGATGGCCGCGAGGTACTCCTCCTGGGCGGACAGGAGCAGCTGCGACTTGCGCTCGAGCTCGGCGGCGAGGGCGCCGTCGTCGCCCTGCGTCGGATCGAGCGGGGCGGCGAGGAGCGCCGCGCGCCGGAGCTCGCCGAGGTAGAAGCGGGCCTGGGCGGCGGCCGCCGGCGCGAGCCGCTCCGTCGCGCTCGCCGCCGCATACGCCGCGAGCGCCTCCCGCAGCGTGGCCTCCGACCGCGCCGGCTCGCCGCCGTCCATCTCGACGACGCCGCGCTCGGCGAGGGCCCGGACGCGCGCGGCCGCGGGCAGCTCCGGGCGCGCGAGGATCCGCTCGAGCGCGGCCCGTGCCTCGGGGAGGTCGTCGAGCTGGTAGTGCGCCTCCGCCGCGCGGAATGCCCCCTCGAGCCCCTCGGGTCCGCCGCGCGCCTCGAGCGCGCGGAACCGCTCGAGCGCGAGCCGCCACTCCGCCTGCCGCGCGTAGGCGGCGCCCGCTCCGAGGAGCGCCTCCGCGAGGTGCGGCGAGCGCGGGTACCGGTCGGCGAGCGCCGCGAAGGCGGCGGCGGCGCGCGCGTCGTCGCCCGGGCTGGCTGCGCCAGCGGCGGCGTTGCCGATCGCGAGGAGCTCCTCGTCGTTCTTGCCGGCGAGCTCCGCGTCGAGGGCGGTGCGGGCGGGGGCCTCGGGAGCGAACGTCACGCCCGGGTCTCCGGGCGGGCGGCGGGCGGTGGCGCAGGCGAGGAGGAGCGTGGCGGAGACGAGGAGGGCGCGGCGCATCGTGGGAGGAGCCTAACCCGCGAGGACCGAGAGGAGCATCTTCCGCGTTCGTGGCCCGTCGAACTCGCACAGGTAGACGCCCTGCCAGGTGCCGAGCACGAGCTCCCCGCGCTCGACGACGATCGTGGCGGAGCTGCCGACCAGCGACGCCTTCACGTGCGCGTCGCTGTTCCCCTCCGCGTGCCGGTACGCGCCGCCGGGCGGGCGCTCGGGGACGGCGTTCGCGAGCGCGAGGAGGAGGTCCGTGCGCACGTCCGGATCCGCGTTCTCCTGGATGGTGATCCCTGCGGTGGTGTGGGGGACGAACGCGACGAGGACCCCGCTCTCGACTCCGCTCCGGTGGAGCGCCGCCCGCACCTCCGCGGTGACGTCGACGAGCTCGTTCGAGGCGCGGGTCTTGATCTCGAGCGGAGGGAGGAGCATGGCCTCGGGAAGCTAAACGGCCGCGCGGGATTCGACAACGCGCGAGCGGAGCGAGCCCGCCGGGGCGCCGCCGTCCAAACGGCCAATCATGGTACGCGACCAGGCGAGCGAAGCGAGCCCGCCGGGGCGACGCCGCGGAAGCGGCGAAGCCGCTCGCGGCGGCGCACGGGACCCGGCGAGCAGGGGTGGGGCCCCGACGACGGCGGTCAGCCGTCGGCGGGGCGGGGGCGCAGCCCCCGTTCAAAGTCGCTCGGCGAGCCTGGCGAGACCGCGCAGGTCGTGGACGTCGCTCTCCAGGCGCGGGACCACCGCGTACGGGGCCGACACCGCCTCGAACAGCCGCTCGAGCGCCCGGCGCTCCGCCGCCGCGAGCATCTGGTGCTCGGCGAGCGTCTCCGCGAGGCGGCGCGCGAACCCGCGGTCGTTTCCCCCGCGCTCGCCGAGCGGCGACGCGAGGTCCTCCGGGGAGGGCAGGGGCGCCGCGCCCGGCCACAGATCCGGGGTGACCCGGTTCGCCACCAGCCCGGCGACCGGCATCGACTCGGCGTGGAGCCGCTCGTGGAACGCCATCGCCTCGTCGATCGAGATCGGGCTCGGCGAGGTGACGAGCACGAAGCCGACCTCCGGGCGCGAGAGCAGGGCCCGCACGGCGCCGGCGCGGTCCTTGAAACCCTCGTACATGCCCTGGAAGCCCTGCAGGAAGTCGCCGAGGTCGGACAGCGCGGCCTGCCCGGTGAAGCGCGCGAGCGTCTTCGCGACGTAGCCGCCGCCGAGCTGCGCGAGCCGGAGCCCGAGCTTGCCGGCGCCGATCGCCGGCGCGAGCAGCACGCGCGCCGCGTCGTTGCCGAGGAAGTCGAGGATCCGATCCGGCGCGTCGAGGAAGTCGAGCGCGTGGGCGGTCGGCGGCGTGTCGAGGACGATGAGGTCGTAGTCGCGGTCGGTGGCGAGCTCGTACAGCTTCTCCATCGCCATGTACTCCTGCGAGCCGGCGAGCGCGGAGGACATCTGCTGGTAGAGCCGGTTCTTCAGGATCCGCTCGCGGCGGGCGGGATCCGGCGCGTGGCGCGCGACGAGGTCGTCCCACGTGCGCTTCACGTCGAGCATCATGGCGTGGAGCTCGCCCTTCGCCCGGAGCCCCGCCTCCGCGAACTTGTGATCGGGGACGCGCGACTCGACGTTCCCGAGCGACGTGAGGCCGAGCGCGTTCGCGAGGCGGCGCGCGGGATCGATGGTGCAGACGAGCACGCGCCCGCCGGCGAGCGCGCGGTCGAGCGCGATCGCCGCCGCGACGGTGGTCTTCCCCACGCCCCCCGAGCCCACGCACACCACGATGCGCCGGCCCGCCGTCGTGTCGCGCACGGGCGTCACGGCGCCGGCTCCGGCGGCGCGGCCGCGATCGCGTCGGCGATCCGCTCGACGGCCGCCGCGCCCCACTCCGCGACGGGCAGCAGCGGGAGCACCGTGGTGGGGAGGTCGAGGGCGGCGCGCGCGCGCGCGAGGTAGCGCTGCGCCTGCTCGGCGCGGAGCGCCTGCAGGCGGGCGGCGGCGGCGGCGGGCCCGAGGGGGGGCGGCTCACCCGCGAGCGACTCGAGGCGCGCCTCCTCCTCGTGCGTGAAGCGCGCCTCGGGCATCGCGTTCACGAACAGGGCGGCGCGCGGGACGCCGAGCTCGCTGCGCACCTGGGCGTCGAGGTCGATCGCCTCGTTCACCGGCATCTCCTCGGGCAGCGTGACGATCGCGAGCGCCGTCCGGGCCGGGTCGAGCAGCAGGGCCTGCATCCACTCCGCGTCGCCGCGCAGCGGCCCCGCGGGCACCGTGTCGAGGAGCGCCGAGGGCACCCGCAGGAGCTGGACCGCGTGGCCCGTCGCGGGCGCGTCCACGATGACGACGTCCCAGCGCGGCCGGCCGCGCTCCTCGGACTTCGCCTCGAAGAGGATCTTGCCGAGCATGACCAGCTCGGCGAGCGAGGGGATCACCCGGAGGAAGTGCCGCACCAGCCGGTTCTCGAAGACGGCGTCGTAGATGGTCCGGAACTTGAGGACCATTATCCCGTACTCGCGCATCGCGTCGGGCGGGGTGACGTTCAAGGTGAAGAGGCCCGGGCGCGCCTCGCGGATCTGCGCCCCGGCCGGCGGCGCGCCGAGGAGCGGCGCGATGCGCTCGCGCGCGTTCACCTCGCAGACGAGCACGCGCTTCCCGGCGCGCGCGGCGAGCACGGCGAGGGCGGCCGACACGGTCGACTTCCCCACGCCGCCCTTGCCCGTCACCACGACGAGCCTCCGATCGAGAAGGGTCGGGGTGGGCACGAGGCTTGACAAGCTAGCGAGGGGAGGGTGACAAGTCCAACATGCCGTTCGACGAGATGCTCAGGAACCCCATGCTGAAGCGCGCCCTGGAGGCGAGCGAGGAAAGGATGGGGCGTTTCGTCGGCAAGCTCCTCGCGAGCGAGCGCGTGACCACCGGGCTGCAGACCCTCTTCTCCTCCGCGGTGCAGGCCAAGGAGACCTTCGACAAGGGCGTGCGCCAGGCGCTGCACGCGGCGAACCTGCCCTCCAAGGACGAGGTCGCCTCGCTCAAGCAGAAGCTGTCCGAGCTCGAGTCGATGATCGACGGCCTCGCCGCCAAGGTGGAGCGCGGCGCGGACGACGACGGCCGCGAGTAGCATGCGGCGGATCGCCTTCGTCAACGAGAAGGGCGGCACCTGCAAGACCACGCTCTGCGTGAACGTGGCGGCGCACCTCGCCGCGCGCGGGCTGCGCGTCCTGGTCGCGGACCTCGACACGCAGGGCCACGCCGGCAAGTCGCTGGGCGTCGACGTGCGCGGGCTCTCCCCCACCATCCACGACCTCCTCGCGGGCGATCGGCCCATGGACGCGATCGCCGTCCGGACGCCCATCCAGGGGCTCGAGCTCCTGCCCGCGAACAAGGAGCTCGCCGCGTTCCCGGTCGCGGTGGCGTCGTCGCCCGATCGGGCCGAGCGGCTCGCCCGGCGCCTCGACGCGATCCCGGCGGGCCGCTACGACGCGGTGCTCATCGACGCGCCGCCCTCGGTGTCGCTCGTCACCGAGAACGTGCTCGTCGCGGCGAGCGAGATCGTCATCCCGGTCGCGCTCACGTACCTGGCGCTCGACGGCTGCGCGGAGATGGTGCAGAGCCTCGACGCGATGCGCGCGGCGCGCGGCAGGGCGCCCGCGCTCACCCTGGTCGTCCCGACGCTCTACCGGAAGACGCAGCTCGCGGACGAGATCCTCGCGCGGCTCCGCGCGCGCTTCCCGGCGGAGCTGTCCGCCCACGTGCTCGGCTGGTCCGTCAAGATCGACGAGGCCCAGAGCCACGGGCGCACGATCTTCGAGTACGCGCCGCGCTCGTCGGGCGCGCGGGCCCTCGCCGCGATCGCCGACGAGATCCTGGCGCGCGCGCCCGCGGCCTGAGCGCTACGGCTTCGGGGCGAGGTCGTCGAGCCGCTTCTCGAGCGCCTCGATCCGCCGCGAGATGTCGTCGAGCTGCTTCCGCGCGTCCGAGACGGTGGACATCTGCTCGACCGCGGTGCGCACCCGCTCGTCGACCCGCTTCTGGAACGCGGTCATCGTCTCCTGCGACGACTGCACCATCTCCCGGGCGCGATCGCTCGTCTGCTGACCCTTCACGAGCAGGGTCTGCACCCGCTGCTCGGCGGCGGCGCGGACCGCCTCGACGCGGCCGCGCAGCTCGGCCTGCGTCCCCTCGACGAGCCGCTGCGCCACCTCGCCGCCGTGGCGGATCAGATCGCGCAGCGTGTCGAGGCTCATCTTCGAGGTCTTCTTCTCCTCCTCGAAGATGATCTGCGCGAGCGTGACGGACGTGAGATCCTCCTTCGTCCGGTTGTCGATGATCTTCACCTCGGCGCCCGCCTTGATCATCTGGGCGATCTCGTCGAGGGTCACGTAGCGCGACTCGACCGTGTCGTAGAGCTTACGGTTGGTGTAGCGCTTGATGACCTTGGGCTCGCGCCCACCCGCGGAGGGCTCGCTGGCTGCGGGGCGTTCTTCGTTCATGGGGGCCGTCCGAGGTGAGTAAGTGCGCGAACTCAAAGGATTGTTCTGGGGCGGACGCTTTGTGTCAAGCGCCGCAGCGGTGTAATCTGCGGATCCCGAGTGGGGCCGCATGATCGTCCTCTGCACCAGCTGTCAAGCGAGGTTCCGCGTCGCGGACGAGAAGATCGGCCCGCGCGGCGCCAAGGTGCGCTGCTCGCAGTGCAAGACGGTCTTCGCCGTGCAGCGTGAGCACGGCGGGACGCCGCCCGCCGCGGTGCCCGCCCCGGCGCCGCGCGCGCCGGCGCTCGACGTCGAGCTCGAGCCGCCCGCGCGCTCCTCCGCACCGGCGTCCGGCGATCCCTTCGCGTTCCCCCCGCCGCCGGAGCCGTCGTTCGCTCGCCCGGACACCTCCGCTGCCCCTTCGTTCGATCCGTTCGCCCCCGCGGCGCCCGCCGGGCCGGAGGCCGACCCCTTCGCGTGGACCATCCCGGCGCCCGCCGCGCGCGAGCCGCACGCGACCGAGGCCGATCCCTTCCAGGCGGCGGATCCGTTCGCCTCCTCGACGGCGAGCGACGATCCGTTCGCCGCCGGCGCCGGCGACGCCGCCGGCGCGCCCGAGGAAGAGGCCTCCTCCTTCGGGGCCGACCCCTGGGCCGCGACCGGCAGCGCGGCGCTCGCGGAGGTGGCGGACGGTCCCGCGGAGTCCTCGGGCCGCGCGCGCGGGCTGCCGCTCACGGACCTCGCCGACCTGCTCGGCGCCGCGCCGGCTCCCGCCGAGCCGCCGCCCGAGCCCGCCGGCGAGGCGGCCCCGCCCTCCGGGCCCGATCTGACGCTCGAGGATCGCGAGACGCCGGCGGCGTTCCGTGCGTCCGGCGGCGGCCGCGACCGCTCGCGCGGCGCGTTCGGCGGCTCGGAGCCGGCGTTCGGCGGGCCGGGTCTCGCGCTCGACTCCGAGCCCGCGTTCGCCTTCGGTGCGCCGGGCCTCGAGCTGTCCGAGCTCTCCTCGCACCCCGAGCCGTCCTTCGCACCCGCGCACCACGCCTCCGCCGCGCTCGCCCTCGCCACGGAGCCGACGCCTGCGCCCGCTCCGCGCGCCCCGCTCCGCCCGCCGCCCCTGCCGATCCCGGCGCACGTCCCCACGACGCTAGACTTCATCCCCGTCGCCGAGGTGCCGGAGCCGCACGCGCCGGTGCGCGCGGCGCCGTTCACGGCCCCGCCCGCCTCGGCGCGGCGAGGCTCCTCGGCGCGCGGCGCGCGGCTGACCGCGCTCGCCGTGAACGCCGTCGCGCTCGTGGCCGTGCTCGCCATCGCGCTCGCGATGCTCGTCGTGTGGCGCGGCGGGCGCATCGAGGCCGCGGCGTTCCGGCCGGCGGCCATCGCCGCCGCCCTCCGCCACGGCACGCCCGCGGGCCCGTTCGTCGCGTCCGACGTCCGCAGCGGCCTCTACGATAGGGAGCGCGCCGCCCCCATCCTGTTCGTCCGCGGCTCCATCGTCTCGCACGCGCCGGCGCGGGTCCGCTCGGTCCGGGTCGCGGTGGAGGTGGTGCGCGAGGGGACGGTGATCGCGCGCGGGGAGGCGCTCGCGGGGGCGGTCCCGGGCCCGGAGGATCTCTGGCGCGCGGCCACTCCGGAGGCGCTCGCCCGGGCGTCCCGCGCCGCCGCCCGGCGTGCGCCCGACGAGATCCGGCCCGGGGACGAGGTGCCCTTCCTCGTCGCGATCGACGAGTACCCGCCGCAGCTCGCCGGGGCGGCGCTGCGCATCTCCGCCGCGCCGGAGGAGGCGCGCCGGAGGTGACGGGCGCGACCGCGCCGGAGGTCCTGGCGGCGCGGCGGCTCGCGCGGCGGCTCGGGGCGCTCGAGGAGGGAGAGATCCGCGCCCGCGCCGCGGGCCGCGCGCTCGGCGCCG
>NZ_JALCZB010000038.1:0-42746 GCF_022690745.1 Anaeromyxobacter sp. SG64
CGCGGGCGGGCGCCGGGGCGGGCGGCGCGCCGGAGGGGTCCGCTCCCTGGCTCGGGGCGCCGGGCGCGGCGGCGTGCACGCCCGCGCAGCCCGCGGCGAGCGCGGGGGCGAGCGCCATGATCCGCAGGAAGTCGCGGCGAGGTGTCGCGGTCACGGCCGGTTGGCTGTCGTCCATGCCGCGTTCCTAGCACAGCGGGGCGCCGCCCGCCGCCGCCTCCGCCGGGACAGGTGCTAACATCTCGCCTGCGTGCCCGAGCTCGCGCCGATCCCCCTGCCCTTCCTCGGCCTCGACTCGGTGGAGACCCTCCGCCGGATGGCGGACGCGCTCCCGGACGGGCTGTTCCTCACGGATCGCGAGGGGACGGTCACGTTCTGGAACCGCGCCGCGGAGCGGATCACCGGCTGGCCCCGGAGCGAGGCGATCGGCCAGCGCTGCTCGATCCTGGCCGGAGACTCGGTGAACGGCTGCCCCTGCGGCGCCGGGCTCCTGAAGTGCGGGGTCGCCGAGCGATCCCGCTCCTCGCTCTGCTGCACGATCCGCAAGCGAGACGGAGCACCGCAGCTCATCGTGAAGAACGCGGTCCCGCTCTTCGCGGCGGACGGCCTGCCGGCGGGGACGCTCGAGACGTTCACGGACGTGGCGAGCGCACCGATCGCCACCGCGCCGCCCGCCGGACCCGCCGAGCCCGCTGCGCTCCGGGACGACGGAGCACCCGCCGGGGAGCTGTGCGGGCTCGTCGGTGGTCACGAGGTGATGCGCGAGCTCTTCAGGATGATCGCGCTCGTCGCCCGCACCCGCACGACCGTGATGATCACGGGCGAGAGCGGCACCGGAAAGGATCGCGTCGCCGAGGCGATCCACCGCCTGGGAGATCGCGCCCAGCGGCCGCTCGTGCGCGTGTCGTGCGCTGCGCTCGGCCCGGCCGCGCTCGACGTCGAGCTGTTCGGCGACGCCGACGGCCGGCGCCGCGGCAAGATCGCGGAGGCGGACGGCGGAACGCTCGTCCTCGACGAGGTCGGCGACGCGCCCCCCGCGGTGCAGGCGAAGCTCCTGCGCGTCGTCGAGGAGCGCGCGTTCGGCCGTGCTGGCGAGGAGCGCCCCCTCGCGGTGGACGTGCGCCTCCTCTGCACGACGCACCGGGACCTGCGCCCCTTCGTGAAGGACGGGCGCCTCCGCGCCGACCTCTACTTCCGGCTGGCCGCGTTCCCGCTCCGCGTCCCGCCCTTGCGGGAGCACGCCGAGGACGTGCCGCTGCTCGCGGAGCGCTTCCTCTCGGAGCTCGGCTCGGGGCGCGGCCTCTCGAAGGACGCGCTGCGCCTCCTGCGCGCGTACCCCTGGCCCGGCAACGTCCGCGAGCTCCGGAACGCGCTCGAGTACGCCGCGCTGCGCGCCGGGCCGGGCGAGCTCCGGCCGGAGCACCTCCCGCGGGACGTGCTGGGGTTCCGCGCGGAGCGCCGGTCCGCGCCGGGCGCCGCGCCCGACCCGGAGGCCGAGGCGCGGCGCGCGCTCGTCGAGGCGCTCGAGCGGACGGGCTGGAACCGCACGCAGGCGGCGGAGCTGCTCGGCGTCTCGCGGGTCACGCTCTGGAAGCGGATGCGCCGGCTCGGCATCGCCGACCCGGGCGAGCGCTGACGGCGGCGCGCCGCTCGGGCAGGATTCTCCCGTGCCCGAGCTCCCGGACATCGAGGTGTACGTCGAGGCCGTCGCTGCGCGCGTGCAGGGGAAGCCGCTCCTCGGCGTCCGGCTCGGGAGCCCGTTCGTGCTGCGCTCCGTGGACCCGCCGCTGGAGGAGGCCCGCGGCAAGCGCGTCGAGGCGGTGCGGCGCGTGGGCAAGCGCGTCGTGCTCGCGCTCGAGGGCGAGCTGTTCCTCGCGATCCACCTCATGATCGCGGGCCGGCTCCACTGGCGCGACGAGGGGGCGAAGCTCCCCGGCCGCGTGGGGCTCGCGGCGCTCGACTTCCCCGGCGGCTCGCTCGTGCTCACCGAGGCGGGCACGAAGCGCCGCGCCTCGATCCACCTCGTGCGCGGGGCGGAGGCGCTCGCGGCGCTCGACCGCGGGGGCCTCGAGCCCCTGGGCGTGGATCCCGGCGCGTTCCGCGCGGCGCTCACGCGCGAGAACCACACCCTGAAGCGCGCCCTCACCGACCCCCGGCTCTTCTCGGGGATCGGCAACGCCTACTCGGACGAGATCCTGCACCGCGCCCGGCTCTCGCCGGTGACCCTCACCTCTCGGCTCGGCGACGAGGAGATCGCGCGGCTGCACGCGTCGACGCAGGCGGTGCTCTCCGAGTGGACCGAGCGCCTGCGCCGCGAGGCGGCCGGCGGCTTCCCGGAGGGCGTGACCGCGTTCCGTCCGGAGATGGCCGTCCACGGCCGGCACCGCCAGCCGTGCCCGGTGTGCGGGACCGCGGTGCAGCGCATCGTGCGGGCGGAGAACGAGGTGAACTACTGTCCGCGGTGCCAGACCGGCGGGCAGATCCTGTCGGACCGATCGCTCGCGCGGCTCCTCAAGGAGGACTGGCCTCGCACGATCGAGGAGCTCGAGCGGAACCCCGCGCTCGGCGCCACGCGCCCGCCGCCCGTGGCGGCGCGGAGAGGGAAGAAGCGCTGAGGAGAGGGAGGGGCGGAGTGCGGCGGCGAGAGCGCGTCTGAACTCGACCGCGACCCCGACCCCGACCTGACCGCCCGGCCGCGGCCCCCGCCCGCAGCGCGCCGCTCCACAGCACTCGCCGACTCGGGCGGCCATCACCGCGATCTCGATCTGTCGGGCCGCCCGGCCACGACGGGCCCCCCTACCGCGCAACAGTCCCCGACTCATCGGTGCTCCAACGTTCTACCGAGCGCCCGCCCGTCCTGCTGCCTCCGGAGTGCTAGCTCGCTGGTAGGATCTGCGTGCTGGACGGCGCGCTCACGGCTCCTCTGCAGCCTCTTTTTCGCCCGCCTCGTCGATCGTGCCCCCTCCTGGGAATAACGATCGGCCCCCCTCACGTTCGGTTCGCGTTGGGCCGCTCGCTGCCTCGCCTGGTGTGCAAGCGGCTCCAAGGTGCCTCCAGGCACGCACACCGAGGCGGGTGCCCCCAAGGGCCTGCCGCAACGACGAGGCGAGCACGTGCCCGAGCCGACGCAGCGCCCCATCCGCCGAACCGCCCTTCTCCTCCT
This sequence comes from Anaeromyxobacter sp. SG64, assembly GCF_022690745.1. Classification (NCBI taxonomy): domain Bacteria; kingdom Pseudomonadati; phylum Myxococcota; class Myxococcia; order Myxococcales; family Anaeromyxobacteraceae; genus Anaeromyxobacter; species Anaeromyxobacter sp. SG64. Next base: position 3,161 of record NZ_JALCZB010000038.1, read on the forward strand.
CGCCGCAGCCGTCGCCGCACCGCTCCCTGCAGCCGCCGCGCAGGTCTGGACCGCGCTCGCCGCGGAGAAGATCCGCCCCGGCTCGACCGCGAGGTCCGACTCGAGCGCGCGGATCTCCGCCGCGCGGAACGAGTTCGAGGCCTTCCAGGTGGTCGTCACCGGCGCGGCCACGAACGTGCGCGCCACGGCGAGCGAGCTGACGGGCCCCGGCACGATCGGCGGCGTCCGTCTGTACCGGGAGGCGATCATCCAGGTGCAGACCGCCTCGGCGCTCGACGGCGCGACCGGACCCTGGCCGGACGCGCTCGTGCCCGACGTCGACGAGGTCGCCAACGAGCGGCGGAACGCCTTCCCGTTCAGCGTGCCGGCGAGCGAGAGCCGGGCGATCTGGGTGGAGGTCTTCGTCCCGCCCGAGGCGCCCGCCGGCGACTACACCGGCAGCGTGACCGTGTCCTGGGACGGCGGCTCCGCGACGGTGCCGGTGACGCTCACGGTCTGGCCGTTCACCCTGCCCTCCACCGCGTCGCTCAAGACCGCCTTCGGCTTCACCTACGGCGCCATCCCGAGCGGCCACGGCGTCTCCGCCGCCGACGCGTTCGCGGCGATCCGAGCGCGCTACGGGCAGCTCGCGCTCGATCACCGCATCACCCTGTCCCACGTCGACGACGGCAGCTCCGCCCTCGACCACGCCGACGCGCTCTACGGCCCCACGCTCGACGGGACGGCGCCGACGTCGCTGCGCGGCGCGCGCATGACCGCCTACGAGCTCCTCTACGACCCGAAGAGCTGGTCCTCCTTCTTCGACGGGAAGGGCTGGCTCGACCGGCTCTTCCAGTACACCTGTGACGAGCCGCCCCTCACCTGCGCCTGGTCGGACATCCCCCGACGCGCCGCCGCCGCGCACGCGGCGAACGTCCGCACGCTCGTGACGACGTCGATCCAGGAGGCCGACGCGAACGGCGTCACGAGCGCCATCGACGTGATCGTGCCGGTGATCAACTACCTCGACGATCGGGAGGGGACGTTCGCGGGCAACCAGCGCTCGAAGTACGACGCCTTCCTCGCCGCCTCGCCGCGGCGCGAGATCTGGGGCTACCAGAGCTGCATGAGCCACGGCTGCGGCGGCACGGTGAACTTCGGCTCGCCGTCCTCGTCCGACCGCTACTTCACTGGCTGGCCGAGCTACATGATCGACGCCTCCGCGGTCCGGAACCGGGCGATGGAGTGGCTCTCGTTCCGCTACCGGCTCTCCGGCGAGCTCTACTGGGAGACGGCGTACGCGTTCACCCACGACGCCTGGACGAACCAGTGGGACTTCAACGGGAACGGCGACGGGACGCTCTTCTACCCGGGCACGCCGGCGAAGATCGGCGGCGCGACGCACATCCCGATCGCCTCGATCCGGCTCAAGATGATCCGCGAGGGGATGGAGGACTACGAGTACCTGAAGCTCCTCTCCGACGCCGGCGACGACGCGTTCGCGCGGCAGATCGCAGACTCGCTCTTCCCGAACGCGTACTCCACGGAGGTCTCGCCCGCGGCGCTCATGACCGCGCGCGAGCAGCTCGCCAGGCGGATCATCTCGCTCGGCGCGACGGCCCCCACGCCGCCGGGCGATCCGGCGCCGCTGCCCCCCTCGCCGCCCTCCTCGCCGCCGCTCCAGGCCGGTGCCGCGGGCACCCTCGTCCGCGGCGGCTGCGCCGCCGGCGGCAGCTCCGGGCTCCTCGCCCTCGTCGGGCTGGTCGGCACGCTGCGCTTCCGCCGCCGGCGGGCGCGCTGAGCGCGCGCGAGGAGGCACACTCACGGTGAGTGAACGCGGGCGTGCCGGGCGTCTCCGGCACGCCCGCTCGTCCTCTCGTGCCCCCCGAAAGCCGCAGCGCGTCGCTGCGCCACGTCGCGTCAAATGTGGAGCGCTCAGGTGCGGTTGCGGTCCGGTGCCGGGGTCGTCGCCTTGACACTACCGGGCCATGTGCGTTGTGTTCGCGCACCACCCTTACGCAAAGCGCGAAGGAAGGACCATGGCCACGGACTTCACCCCGCCGAAAAACCCGCCGTCCGCACCCATCCCGAAGAAGAAGATCCGGCGGGAGGACGCGCTCGCGTACCACTCGTCCGGCCGCAAGGGGAAGATCGAGGTCGTCGCCACGAAGCCCATGGCGACCGCGCGCGATCTCGCGCTCGCCTACAGCCCCGGCGTCGCCGAGCCGTGCCTCGAGATCGAGAAGGACCAGGATCTCTCCTACCTGTACACGGCGCGCGGCAACCTCGTCGGCGTCATCTCCAACGGCACCGCCGTCCTCGGCCTCGGCGACATCGGCGCCGCGGCGGGCAAGCCCGTCATGGAGGGCAAGGGCGTCCTCTTCAAGCGCTTCGCCGACATCGACGTCTTCGACATCGAGGTCGACCAGAAGGACGTCGACGCCTTCTGCAAGGTGGTGAAGGCGCTCGAGCCCACCTTCGGCGGCGTGAACCTCGAGGACATCAAGGCGCCGGAGTGCTTCATCATCGAGGAGCGGCTCAAGCGGGAGATGCAGATCCCGGTCTTCCACGACGACCAGCACGGGACCGCCATCATCTCGGGCGCCGCGCTCCTCAACGCGCTCGAGCTCGCCGGCAAGGACATCGCCAAGGTGAAGGTGGTCGTGTCCGGCGCCGGCGCGTCCGCCATCGCCTGCACCAAGTTCTATCTCTCGCTGGGCGTGCGCCGCGAGAACGTGGTGATGGTGGACACGAAGGGCGTCATCTACCGCGGCCGCACCGAGGGGATGAACGAGTGGAAGGCGGAGTTCGCCGCCGAGACCAAGGCGCGCACCCTCGCCGACGCGATGAAGGGCGCGGACGTCCTGCTCGGCTGCTCCGCCAAGGGCATGGTGGACCAGGACATGGTCCGCTCGATGGCGAAGGACGCCATCGTGTTCGCCCTCGCGAACCCCGACCCGGAGATCAGCTACCCCGAGGCGAAGGAGGCGCGCCTCGACGTCATCATGGCCACCGGGCGCTCCGACTACCCGAACCAGGTGAACAACGTCCTCGGCTTCCCCTACATCTTCCGCGGCGCGCTCGACGTCCGCGCGAAGGGGATCACGGAGGACATGAAGATGGCGGCGGCCCGCGCGCTCGCCGCCCTCGCCAAGGAGGACGTGCCCGACTCCGTCTCGCGCGCCTACGGCGGTGAGAAGTTCCGCTTCGGCCGCGACTACATCATCCCGAAGCCGCTCGACCCGCGCGTGCTGCTCTGGGTCGCCCCGGCGGTGGCGAAGGCCGCGATGGACACCGGCGTCGCCAGGCAGAAGATCGACCTCGGCGAGTACCGCGACCGCCTGCGCAAGATGCAGAGCCGCGCGAACCAGGTGATGGGCTCCATCACCTCCAAGGCGAAGAAGAAGCTCACGCGCATCGTCTTCCCGGAGGGCCACCACCCGAAGATCCAGCAGGCGGCGGAGATCCTGCGCGAGGAGGCGATCTGCGAGCCCGTGCTCCTCGGCCCGGTGGACGCCATCCAGCGCTCCATCGCCGACCAGCGGCTCGACGACCTCGACGGCGTCACCGTCATCGACCCGATGACGAGCGACCAGTTCAGCCGCTACGTCGCCCGCTACTGGGAGATCCGCCGCCGCCGGGGCGTGACCTTCGAGGAGGCGCAGCGGCGGGTCCGCATGCGGAATTACTACGCGGCCGTGATGGTCGAGCAGGGCGCGGCGGACGGGCTCGTCACCGGCCTCACCTCCGGCTACGCGGCCGCGGTGCGGCCGGCGCTCGAGGTGGTCCGCACGCGGCCGGGGCAGCGCGCCGCCGGCGTCTACATCGTGGTCACGAAGAACGACTTCAAGTTCTTCGCCGACTGCACCGTGAACGTGGACCCGTCCGCCGCCGAGCTCGCGGAGATCGCGCTCACCACGAGCGACCTCGCCCGCTACTTCGACGTCGTGCCGCGCGTGGCGATGCTCTCGTACTCGAGCTTCGGCTCCGCCGCGGGCGACAGCCCGCGCAAGATGGCGATCGCCACGGACCTCGTGCGGCAGCACAGCCCCGACCTCGAGGTCGACGGCGAGATCCAGGTCGACATCGCGACGAACACCGAGGTCCGCGTCCCGGAGTTCCCCTTCTCGACGCTCAAGGACAACGCGAACGTGTTCGTGTTCCCGAACCTCGACGCCGCGAACATCTGCTACCAGATGCTCGCGAACGTCGCGGGCGCCGAGGTGATCGGCCCGGTGCTCATCGGCATGCAGAAGCCGGTGAACGTGCTGCAGATGGGCTGCTCGGTGCAGTCGATCGTGAACCTCGCGGCGATCACGGCGCTCCGGGCGCAGGGCGAGAAGTTCCTGTTTTGAGCTGATCTAACGGGGACTGCGTCCCCGCCCCGCCGACGGCTGACCGCCGTCGGCGGGGCCCCACCCCCGCTCGGCGGGGCCCGTGAACCTGCGCGCCCGCGTTCGCGGGTGCGCGCAGGTTCCCCGCCGGAGGGGCTTCGCCCCTCCCGCGCTTCGCGCGGGGCCCTCCCGCGGCGGATGGGCCCTTGGGGCCGAACGAACCGCTCTCGCTCACCCACGGTGAAGCCGCAGGCTTCTAGCAGCCGTCGGCGTCGTTGCCGTTCTCGTTCGCCCCGTCACGGGGGCGAGGGGGCATTCCTCAAGTGGGTACGCCGAGCCGCGGGAACAGCACCCGCTGCAGGAGGATCCAGCCGGCGAAGAACAGGACGAACAGCAGGAGATCGTTCACTTCACGCCTATCCGATCTTCTCGAGCACCCGCTCGAGACGCGCCCGGACCTCGCCCGCGATCTCGCCCAGCGCGGGCTCCGCCGCGGCGATGGTCTGCATGGGATCGACCGCGCGCACCACGACCTTGCCGTCGTCGCGCTCGTAGACCGCCACGTTGCACGGCAGCAGGACCCCGACCTCGGGGACCGCCGAGAGCGCCCGGTGCGCCAGCGACGGGTTGCAGGCGCCCAGGATGCGGTACCTGCGCCAGTCGACGCCCAGCTTCTCCTTCAGCGTCGCCTGGACGTCGATCTGCGTCAGCACCCCGAATCCCTCGCCCTTCAGCAGCTCGGGGACGCGCTCGAGCGCCTGATCGAACCCCCAGCTGCTCACCTTCTCCATTCCGATGCTCGCCATGGCCCCTCCCGTTCAGGCGTGGTCCGAGCCACCCGCGCTCGGAACGGTTCCTCGCCGAAACGAACTTGCGCCCCGTGGCTCCCACGCGTCAGCGGCGCGTCGCCGCCCCCGGAAGGAGTCCTCGCGATGTCCAGGAGCGTCCTCGTGCTGGGCGGCGGCTTCGCCGGCCTGGAGAGCGCCATCCAGTTCCGGCGCCGCGGCTACGACGTCACGCTCGTGACGGAGCGTCCGTACCTCTTCATCTACCCCACGTCGATCTGGATCCCCACCGGCGAATCACGGTTCGAGGACGCGTGTCTCGACCTCGAGACCGTCGCCCGCGAGCGCGGGTTCCGGCTCGTCGTCGGACGCGTGGACGCCGTCGACGGCGCGGCGAAGCGCGCGACGGTCGGGACGCAGACGTACACCGCCGACCACCTCGTGCTCGCGCTCGGGGCCTCCCGGCTGCGTCCTCCCGGCATCGAGCACACGCAGACGCTCGGCGGGGATCCGGAGGGCACGCGCCGGTTCAAGGACGCGCTGCAGGCGCTCGTCGCGCGCGGCGCCGGCCGCATCGCCATCGGCTTCGGCGGGAACCCCAAGGACGGCTCGGCGGTCCGCGGCGGCCCGGCCTTCGAGATGATCTTCAACGTGGACACGCTGCTCCGCCGGCGCGGCCTCCGCGACCGCTTCGCGCTCACGTTCTTCGCGCCGATGCCGCGGCCCGGGGAGCGGATGGGCGCGCGGGCGGTCGAGGCCGTGGCGCGCATGTTCGCGAGGCGCGGCATCGAGAGCCGCTACGGGAAGAAGATCGCGGCGTTCACGGCCGAGGGCGTGTCGCTCGAGGACGGGGCGCGCATCGACGCCGACCTCGTCGCCTTCATCCCCGCCGGAGACGGGCACCCCGTCGCGAAGGCCTCCGCCCTGCCGCGCAACGAGGCGGGCTTCGTCACCGTCGACGCGGGCTGCGCCGTGCCCGGGCTGCCCGGCGTCTGGGCCGTGGGAGACGTCGCGGCGCTCGAAGGGCCCGCGTGGCGGGCCAAGCAGGGCCACCTCGCCGAGGTCATGGCGCGCACCGCCGCCGCGAACGCTGCGGCGGTGGACGGCGGACGGCCGGCGCGCGCCTCGTACCTCGCGCACATGGCGATCGTGTGCCTCATGGACACGGGCGACGGCGGCGCGTTCGTCTACCGCGACGACGCGAAGGAGCGGCTCGTGCCGCTGCCGGTCGTGGGCCACTGGGCGAAGAAGCGCTGGGCCGCGTACTTCAAGGCGCAGAAGCGCGGGCGCGTGCCGCGCCTCGTGTGAGCCCGGCGCGCCGCGCGGGGCTGCGGCCCCGTCACGGCGTCAGAGGCTCACGCGCAGCGCGACGCCGAGCTGGACGACGGGCGGCGGGACCGAGATGGTGACGTCCGGCGGAAGGCCCGGCGCCACGTCGGAGAGCGGCACGTCCACGCCGAGCCGGAACTCACCCCCGCGCGCCCCGAAGGACGCGGCGACGAAGGACTCGACGCGCAGGTAGGTGAGCGCGAGCAGCGCGTGGTCGAGCCGGGCGACGAAGCTCCGGTCGGACAGGTTCCCCAGGACGGAGACCGTGAAGGTCGTGTCGTTCCAGGTGCCGGGCGAGGGCAGCAGCACGAACGCGCCCGCGTAGTGGCGGCCCAGGTAGAAGGGGCGGAACGCGGTGGGGTCGCGCTGGCGGAGCGGGGCGGAGGGATCGCCGGTGAGCTCGGGCGCCCCGGCGAGCAGGAACGGGTAGACGTCCTTCGAGTCGTAGCCGGCGTCGTCGAAGGAGTACTCCGCGCCGAGCGTGACCGTGTCCTCGTCGCTGTACTTCGCGGACCAGCTCCCGCCGACGACCGCGGCGGGCGTGAAGCCCTGCGGATCGACGCGCCCGAAGCGGGTGACGAGCGGCGCGCCGGGGCTCACCTCGCGCCAGCGGGGCGCGTCGCGGCTCGTGCGGAGCGCCGCCTCGGCGTAGACGTCGAGGTCCCACACGCCGGCGGAGGCGTCGATCCCGAAGCGCGGCCGGTGCCCGTCCTGCGTGAGCGCGTCCGCGCCGAGCTCGACGGTGCCGAGCACCACCTCCGTGCGGCCGCCCACCCCCACCCGGCCGAGCCTGTTCGTGGGCGTGTCCACCCCCGCGGCGTCGTCGAGCAGCGCCACGCCGTAGGCGTTCCAGCCGCGCCGCTCCCAGGGGACGTGGACCTTCACCATCGTCGTGCCGGTCCGCTCGTCGAACACGGCGAGGGGATCGCGGCGGACCGGGTGGAGGTAGTCGGTCGGGTTCCAGAACTTCCCGACGCCCCACTTCACGTGCTGCCGGCCGGCCGTCACGAAGACGCGCCGGGCGACGTCGAAGTTCACCCACAGCTGATCGAGGACCGCGCGCGGGCCGCGCACGCCCGCGGCGATCCCGCCCGTGGAGGTGCCGTAGCCGAGGATCCCCTGCTCCGCCGCGGAGAGGGAGGGCGCCCCGGAGGTCACGGGCGCCGTCGGATCGTAGCGCATGCGCCCGAGCACGAACGCCCGGACCCGGTCGTTCGGCCGCGCGTCGAGCCACAGGTCGAGCAGGTTCGGCGAGGAGAGCGCCCAGTCCGCGGGCGGAACGTCCTCCTGCCAGAGCGCCTGCGCGCGCAGGTAGAGCTGGCCGCCGATGCGCAGCGTCTCCGCCTCGGCGCGGTCCACGAGCCGGCCCGCCGGCGGCGGCGCCGCGTTCGGGGAGCCGGTCCCGCCGAACAGCTCGGCCTCCTCGGGCCGCGCGGGCGCGGCGGGCTCCCCGGGGCGCGGCGCGGGCTCCTTCGGCTCCTGCTGCGCGGCCGCCGGCGGCGACTCCGCGGGCGGCTTCCCGAAGAGCTCGTCCTCCGTGGGTCGATCCTGCCCGAGCGCCGCGGTGGCGGCGGCGAGCGCGACGAGCGCAGCTGCGATCCTCATCGGCCTCTCCATTCCATCGCGACGCCGGCGACGCGGGTTCGTCTCGACCGCGCCAGCCCGCCCCCGCCCCCGCCCCCGCCGCCGGCGGCCGGCGGTCGGGTGGCGGCCCTCACCGGCTCTTCGACTCCAGCCACGCCTTCGTGAACAGGTTCGCGGCGAGCGGGCGGAGGTCGATCTCCTTGATGAGGATGAGCGTCGAGTTGCCCTTCTCGATCTCGTCGAAGAGCCGCATCTCCTCGGGGTACCAGACGTCCGCGCCCTTCGACGGCGAGAACACCTTCTTCCAGCGCGGGTAGTAGGCCGTGCGCATCAGCCGGCCGGAGAGCGCGAGCTCCTGGCGTTTCAGCACGCTGAGGGTCGCCTGGTCCACCCACAGCCGCACCTGGGGGAAGGCCACGTCCACCCCGGGCTTCGCGACGAGCAGGATCCGGTGGACGCCGTACACGCCGAGCTTCTCGTCCGCCTCGAACTTCGCGTCGTACTCCTCGACGAGCCGCGACTCGTCGAGGTCGCCGCGGCGCGTGTCGGTGCCGCCGATCCGCTCGCGCTCGGTGCGCCGCTCCCAGCGCCCCACCGCGGGGTCGTAGAGCCAGAGGTTCTTGTCGATGCGGAGGTAGCCCTTCCCCGCCTCCGCCCGCGGCTTCGTGAAGAGGAACATCTGCTTGTCGTCCTCGTCGCGCCGGTAGACGACGAGCTCGTAGACGACGTCGGTCTTCCCCTTCTCCTTGGCCTCCATGTAGCAGAGGGCCTTCCAGTCGCCGGAGTTGCGCTGCCGCTCGTCGATGGTCGCGACGACCTTGGCGAGCTCCTGCGGGGTGAGCGCCGCGGCGGGGCCGGCGGCGAGGGCGGCGGCGAGCGCCAGGAACGCGAGGGCACGGTGCATGGGAGGGCTCACCCGACGTGGTGCATGGCGGTGACGGGCTTCAGGCGCGCGGCGCGGCGCGCAGGGAACACGGAGGCGGCGACGGCGATCGCGGCGAGGACGAGGGCGTCCGCCGCGATGGCGCCCGGATCGAGCAGGAAGCGGAGCCGCTCCTGCGCGAGGAACACCTGCACCGCCTCGGGGAGCGCGATGCCGGCGGCGTTCACGGCGCCCGCGACGGCGAGGGCGACCGCGACGCCGGCGGCCGTGCCGAGCAGGCCGAGGAGCGCGGTCTCGAGGACGAAGAGCCAGAGCACCTTCCGCCGCTGCATGCCGATGGCGCGGAGCGCCCCGATCTCGCGGGTCCGCTCGCGGATGGCGATGGCGAGCGTGTTGAGGATGCCGATCACGACCACCACCATGAGGATCACGACGAGGAGCCCGGTGACGACGCGCAGCGCCAGGATGAACTGCTTGAACTGGCCCATCTCGTCGTCCGCGGTGGTGACGTCGAGCTTCTGGCCGGTCCAGTCCTCGCTCGGCACCGTCTGCATGAGCTTCATCCAGTAGGGCTGCGCCTCCGGCTCCATCACGCGGTAGCCCGCCTCGGCGAGCGCCGTCCTGAGCCGCGCGGCGACGCGCGCCGCGTCCCTGGGATCGCGCAGGTACAGGTGGATCGCGCCGGTCGTCGCGGGCGAGAGCCCGTACAGCTCGCGGAGGGTGTCGGCCTGGATGAACGCCGAGAACGCGGAGAGGAGCCCCACGTTCCGCGCGATCGCGGCGACGCGCACGTCGGCGGTGTTGTTCACCCCGCGCGCCGTGGGCGCCGAGAGCGTCAGGACGTCGTTCACCTTCAACTTGAGCCGCTCGGCCTGGCCCTCGAAGAGGAGCACCGTCCCCGGCTGCGCGAGCGCCTCGAGGTCCCCGTCCACGACGTGCAGCACCTTGCGGAACGTCGGCTCGTGCGCGACGTCCACGCCGGCGAGCACGAGGTCCATGGAGACGTGCTCCGAGACCGCCTTCGCCCAGCCGCGGCCGCGCACGGTGGCGTAGTCCAGCTCCGGCACCTTCGCGCGCACCGCCTCGAGGACGCGCGGGTACTGCGACACGAGCGGCGCCGCGCTGCCGCTCGTGATCTTGAAGAACCCGCCCACGTTCACGTGGCCGGTCATGAGGGTCGTGGCGGACTGCATCATCGCCGACTCCATGCCGGCGGTGAGCGCGCCGAGGAGGACGAGCAGCGCCGTGACGGCCGCGAGCGCGCCGCCGAGGAACAGGTTCCGCCGGGTGTGGCGGGCGAGGTTCCGGCCCGCGATCATGAGGTCGACGCCGAGCACGCTAGTCCTCCGTGGCCATCGCCTCGACGGGCGTGACGCGCATCGCGATGAGCGCCGGGTAGAGCGCGGAGAGGATCGCCACGAGGAGCACCACCGCGAGCGAGCCCCCGACCGCGAGCGCCCCGAGGCGCGGGAACAGCGCGGGCCCCGAGAAGACGAAGTAGAGGAGGTCGGTCACCGCGGGGATCCCGCCCGCCGCGCGGATGCCCCACACCACCGCGCCGCCCAGCGCCGCGCCGGCGAGCCCGAAGACGAGCCCGACCGTCGCGATCTCCACGAGGAGCATCGTCACGACGAAGCGGCGCTGCGTCCCGATCGCCCGCATCGTCCCGATCTCCTTCACCCGCTGCAGCGTCGCCATGACCATCGCGTTGTTGATGATGACGAGCGCGATGGCGAAGAAGATGACGACCGCGGTGAAGAGCACGACCCGCAGGAGCGTCACGAACTGCCCCACGAGGCCGGCCGCCTCCTGCCAGTCCACGACCTTGAGCCCCAGCCCGGCGTCCGCGATCGCCTTGCGCACGTCCTTCTCGGTGCGGCGGAGCAGGCGCGGGTCGTCGAGGATCAGCGCCGCGTTGAGCGCCACCCCGTGCTCGAGCTCCTCCTGCGAGTACACGTGCGCCGCGAGGTTCGCCGCGCTCGCCCGCTCCTCCTCGCGCCGCTTCACGAGCGCGCCCTCGTCGATCTCGGCGACGTGCGCCTCGCCGACGAGCCCGCCGTCGGCGGCGCCGAACAGCTCCGCCTCCGCCCGCTCGCGGTCGATCTCGCGCGTCCCCATCGACTTCTGCAGCGCCCGGATCTCCGCCGCCTTCTCGGCGGTGAGGTAGCCGTACAGGTCGCGGAAGCTCATGAGGTCGAGGACGCTCATCATGCCGGCGATGCCCGAGCGCTCGATCCCCTTGAACTGCAGGAACCCGTAGACCTTCACGTTCACCGAGCTGAAGTAGCCGCTCTTCGAGGGCGCCTTGATGGTGATCGTGTCGCCGACGTCGATCTGGTAGAGGCGCAGCTTCGGCGCCACGACGTCGTAGAAGATCCGGTACTGCCGGTCGAAGCTCTCGTCGGTGGCCGCGAACAGCCGCCCGAGGAGCGCGTCGAGCGGCTCGGCCGCGGGCGCGCCGAGCGCCGGGCGGAGCTCCTGCGCGAGCGCGTCCGCGCGGAGGGGATCGAGCTGCAGCAGGATCTCCCGGATGCCGCTCCGGTTCTCGCGCACCCAGCGCTGCAGCTCCTCGTCGCCGGCGATCCGCCGCCCGCGCAGGTCGCGCGCGTCCTTGATCTGGTCGAGCCGCCGCGCGTTCTTGAGCTTCAGCCACTCCTCGGCGTACTGCTTGCCGACGAGCACGCCGCGCTGGCCGGTGGGGATCCGCTCCCCCTTCACCACCTCCGCGAGCGGGAAGGCGCGGAAGAACGCGTCCACGTCGGTCCCCACGTAGCGCAGGAACGTGAACGCGGTGTCCATCGCGAGCGGCGCCACGCGGTTCTCGAGGAACTCCAGGCTGCCGTAGCGATCGCGGTCGAGGTCGCGCCAGAACGCGTCGGTGGCGGCGCGCTGCAGCGCCTCCCACTCGCTCTTCCGCTCGGCCGCCTCGCGCCCCTCCGGATCCGAGATCTCGCGCGCCTGCGCGATCTCGTCGCGCAGGAGCTGGACCATGCGGCGCACGTGCGCCGCGTGGGCGGCGTAGTCGCGACGGAGCTCCGGCCCGTCCTCGCCCCCCTCCAGCCGCCGCACGTCGCCCCGCAGCCGCTCGAGGGCGAGGTCGAACGCGTTGCCGGTCGCGACCAACGCCTGGTCGATGCCCATGGGCACGACCTGCTTCACGTTCGGCACCTGGCCGAGCACCGCCTTCACCCGCGAGAAGTCCTCGATGGGCTCGAGCAGCGACTCGCCGCGCAGCCCGCCGTACAGCTCGAGCGCGCCCTCCGAGCGCGCGTCGTACACCTGCAGGTGGCCGCCCAGGCTCCCCTGGATGGAGGTGCGCATCCCGCGGTCGATCGAGTCGAGCACCGACGAGCCCACCACCACGATGAGCGCGCCGACGAGCACGATCGCGCCCAGGATCCCGGTGCGCACCGGGCTCGCGAGGAGGTTCCGGAAGGCGATGCGCAGGAGCACCCGCGCCGCGTCGCGCCGGGGGGCCATCAGCGCCCTCCCGCGCGCCGGGCGGCGTCGAGGTCCTCGCGGCTCGAGATGCGCCCGTCCTCGATCCTGACGAGCGCGCTCGCGTGCGCCATCACCTTGGGATCGTGCGTCGAGAAGATGAACGTGGTGCCGTCGCGGCGGTTCATCTCCTTCATGAGGTCGATGATGTTGCCGCCGGTCTCGGAGTCGAGGTTCGCGGTCGGCTCGTCGGCGAGCACGAGCGCGGGGCGCGTCACGAGCGCGCGCGCGATGGCGACGCGCTGCCGCTGGCCGCCGGAGAGCTCGCTCGGGCGGTGGCGCGCGTGCTCCGCGATCCCGACCGCGTCGAGCAGGGCCAGCACCCGCTCCGCCCGCTCCTTGCGCGTCTGGCCGCCCTGCAGGAGCAGCGGGAACTCGACGTTCTGGAAGACCGAGAGGACCGAGACGAGGTTGAAGCTCTGGAAGATGAAGCCGATGGTGCGGAGCCGGAGCTCGGTGAGGGCGCGCTCGGAGAGCCGGGCCGTGTCCTGCCCGGCGACGATGACGCGCCCCGCGCTCGGCGTGTCCACGCAGCCGACGAGGTTGAGGAGCGTCGTCTTGCCGCTGCCGGACGGGCCGGCGATGGAGAGGAACTCGCCCTTGCCGACCGCGAGCGACACGTCGCGCAGCGCCGGCACGACGGTCTTCCCCAGCATGTAGTCCTTGGAGACGTGCTCGACGGAGACGATGGACATGATGGCGCCTTCCGATTCGGCGGGGCGGGAGCCGCGCGGCCCGCCATTGTGGCAGGTGCGTGTTGCGCGAGTGTGAACTTCCCGCGCTTCCATGCCACGTCGGGGGTCAGTCGTCCACCCGCGCGAGGCCGACCGCGAACCCGCCGGGCTCCTCCTCGCGCGCGTGCACGGTCCACGGCCGGCAGCAGACCGGGCAATCCTCCACGTACGTCTGCTCCTCGCCGCCGCCGGGATCGACGAACACGACGACCCACTCGCCGCAATAGGGGCACTGAACCTCGATGTCCACGCTACGCGCAGTTATAGTCGGACGGTGGGGAAGAAGCCGTTCAACAATCCTTTCGGCAAGCTGAAGGACCTCGCGAAGGCGGCGCCCCCCGCGCCGCGTGCGCCGCCGCCCCCACCTCCGCCGCCGCGCCTCGCGCCCGAGCCGACCGAGGAGGAGCTGTGGGAGGTCGCGCTCTCGGGCGTGCGCCCGCTCGACCCCGGGCACGGCGTCGCGGCCCCCCCGCCCCCGCCGCCCGCGGCCGGCACGTTCTGGCACCCCGACCTCGAGGCCATCGACGAGCTGCGCGCGCTCGTCTCGGGCGACGCGCCGTTCGATCTCGCCGACACCGACGAGTTCATCGAGGGCCGGATGTCCGGCCTGGACGCGAACCTCGCGCGCAAGCTCCGCCGCGGCGAGTTCGCCGTCCAGGGGCACGTCGACCTCCACGGCATGACGCGGGACGAGGCGAAGGGCACGGTCGAGGACTTCCTCCGCCGCTCGCGCCAGGCGGGGAAGCGCTGCGTGCTCATCGTGCACGGCCGCGGCCTCCACTCGAAGGACCAGCTCCCCGTCCTCAAGGACGCGCTCAAGACCTGGCTCGCCACCGGCCGCTTCGCGCGCCACGTGCTCGCGTTCGCGAGCGCCCGCCCCGTGGACGGCGGGGCGGGGGCCATCTACGTGCTCCTCCGCCGCGCCGGGCGCTGACCGCGCTGCGCCGCCTTCGCCGCAAGTCCGTTGTCATCCCGCATCGATCGGCATATTGCTCGATGACCGCACGCCTCTTCGGCTGCGCGAAGGAGCGACATGGCGGCGAGAACGACGAGGCGGACCATCGACGAGGCGATCGAGGCGGCGGTGGAGGCAGCGATCACCCGCGCGCTCCCATCCCTCCGGCGGGCCATCGACGCCGCCGTGGCGGCGCGCGCGCACACCCAGGCTCCCGCCGCCCCGAGGCGCGCCGCTCGCCGGAACGTCGCGGTCGCGGTCCCGCGAGCCGGCGCGATCACGCGCTGGGTCGCGGATCACCGCGCCCGGCGCGTCCCGACCTTCGTCATCGAGGCGACCGGGCTCGACACGAAGAAGAAGATCGTCGCGCGCTACGGCGAGAACGCCGCCTTCGCGAAGGGCAAGCCGCTCCCCCACGTGAAGCTCGCGCAGGCGACCGCCGAGCCGGCGAAGGCGGAGCGCGTCGTGAAGGCGAAGCCGCCGATCGTGCGGAGGGCGGGGGCGCCCACGTAGTAGCTCGCCTTCGCCGCTTCGGGCGGTGCGCCGCGATCAGGTCCTGCAGGCGCCGTCCTGGCACGTCTGCCCTTGGGCGCAGGCCTTCAATTGCGGGCAGGGGGGCGGCCGGCGTCTTCGCCGGATCTCCCACATCTCCGCAGCGCATCGCACGCGCGGACACGATGGCTCCGCTTCACCCCCGGTCGCTGCACGCACGGTGTTGGCGAAGCAGCGCGCCATCTGCTACCAGTCCTCCGACCCTGCGGGTCGCGCCTCCGCGGCGTACCCCATCGTCGAGGGGGATCCATGCGCATTGCGGCAAAGTGGTCGTGCGTCGTGCTGGCGGTCGTGGCGGCGGGATGCAGCAGCGGCTCGTCGTCCGGCTCGGGTCCGCGTCCCGGAGCGCCGGGCGCCTTCACGCTGAGCGCGAACTCGGCGTCCTTCTCCGTGCTCCAGGGAACGACCCCGCCCTCGAGCGTCAGCTTGAGCCTGCAGGTCACCGGTGACGGGGTGACCTACGTCGGCGCTGGCTACCGCAACGGCCAGACCCAGCCGAGCTGGCTCGGCATCACCATCCCGTGCCAGGGCCGGTCGTGCAGCGTCGTCGTCTCGATCCTGACCACGTCCATCGCGCCCGGGCAGTACTCGAGCACGTTCGCGGTCGGCACCGCCGACGCGAACGGAAACGTGCTCGCGTCGCAGGACGTGACCGTCACCTTGACGGTGGCGCCCCGGATCGCCATCACCGGGACCGCCTACGCGTCCACGTTCACCTACGGCGGGACCCGGACGCAGGACTCCGTCTCGCTCGCCGTGCGCGCTCCCGGGCGCGACTGGACGGTGTCCACCGACGCGAGCTGGCTCCGCGTGCCGACCGGCGTGCAGAGCGCGGACGCGACGCTCGCCGTGAGCGTGGACGTGTCCGGCCTCGCGCCGGGCAAGTACCAGGGCCGCGTCTCCGTCACGAGCACGGCGAACGCCCAGGACACGGCGAGCCTCGCGTTCTCGGTCGAGGTGACCGCTCCCGTCCTCTCCGTCACGCAGACCGCGATCGTCCTCGGCGGCGCCGATGGCCTGTCGAGCGCGCCGCAGCCCCTCACGTTCACGCTCGGCGCCGGCTCGGCCGGCCACCCGTTCACGGTGGAGCCGACGACGGCCTCCGGCGGGTCCTGGCTCGTGTCGAGCTCCACGAGCGGCACGGTCGACGCGGCCGGGGTCACGCTCCAGCTCACCGCGAACGACGCGGGGATGATCGGCGGGACCTACACCGGCCAGGTCAAGGTCACCGTCACCGTGGGCGAGCTCGTGCTCACGAAGACGCTGCCGGTCACGTTCAACCGGGAGGCGAACCTCCTCGTCGTCGGCGCGGCCGGCGTGGGGCTGTCCTCCTCGCCCTCGCGCTCGGTGCTCTCGCGCGCCGTCCCGGTGGTGAGCCCGACCGGCCGTACCGACGTCCCGTGGGACGCGACCTCCGACCAGGCGTGGCTCACCGTGACCTCGTCGGGCGTCACGGGGCAGGCCGTCACGCTCTCGGCCGATCCGACGGGCCTCGCCGCCGGGACGCACTTCGCCACGGTCACGGTCGTCTCGTCGGATCCGTCCGTCGAGAACACGCAGACGATCCGGGTCGGCCTGACCGTCCTGAGCGCGTCACCGGTGGACACGAGCCTCTCCATCGCGGCGGTTCACGCCGCGGCGAGCCCCGTCGAGCCGATCGTGTTCCTCAACAACGGCGGCGCGGACGTCACGGGCTATGACGTCTACGCTGCGACGGCGGTGCGGACGTTCACCGGCGTCGTCGCAGCGGCCGGCGCGATGACGGTGAGCGGTGACGGCAAGACGCTCTTCGTGTACGACAAGACGAACTTCAGGGTCACCGCGGTGGACTCCGTCACCGGCTCCATCCTGAAGCAGTACGTGTCCACGCCCCTGTCCGGGACCACGCCGTACGGCGGTGGAGTTGCGTGGTTCCAGCCGGGCGGCTCGCCCACGCTCGTCACGCCGTCCTCCCGCATGTACGACCTCGCGACGGGCGTCGAGCACACGGCCCGGTTCAGCGCGGCGATCTGGGCCCAGAGCCTCGCGACCTCCCCCGACAGCGCCTACGTCGCGGCCGACTTCGGGAGCGTCGACAAGGTGAAGCGCACCGCGCTCGCCGGGGGCGGCCTCGTCGTGAGCGACGCGTTCAACGGCCCGGTCTCCGGCGCCGACGGCCAGGCCTGCATCAGCGGAGACGGCCAGATGGCCTACTTCGCGAGCGGCGGCATCTACCAGTTCCCCGGCGTGAGCGTGGTGACGCACACGCAGACCCAGGTGCTCCCGGGCACTGCCTACCCGAACTCGGTCATCTGCCTCTGGAACGGCATGGTCATCGGAGGCACGGACTCCTACTACGACGCGACGGACGTCTGGATCTACGACGGGCCGACCGGCAGGGAGCTGGCGAGGCGGAGCTCGTCGTCGAAGACGAGCTATCGCGCACTGCTCGGCCGGGGGCTCGCGGCCTCCGCCGACGGGACACGGCTCGTGACGCTCGTCGGCCTCGGAGGCTACTTCACGCCGGGCGAGGTGCGCTTCCAGACGCTGCCGACGCCTCCGTAGCGCTCGGCGGCCGGGCCAGGAGAGCCTCGCTCCGGGTGAACTGCTGCGACGCGGTCCCCCCGGAGGTGATCACGTTCGGTTGCTTCCGTGGTCCCGAGTCATAACCTCCGCTGATGAAGCATCCGTTCTTGCGTGTCCCGCTCGCCGGCCGTTCGGGCGCACGATTCCTCCCCAACGCAGGGAGGACACGGTGCATCAGCCGAACACGGTCGGGCAGGGGTCGTACTCTTCGGGTCAGGTCTTCGCGACGATCGGCATCCTCGTCGCCCTCGCGATCATCGTGCCCATCGCGGGCATCCTGATGATTCCAGGCGTGCTGCTCGGCGCCATCGGCCGCACGGTCGTCGATGCCGCGGCCGCGCTTCGCGCCCAGGGCGGGCGCGAGCGCGCGGCGGACGGAGCGACCCCGGCGGCCCGGACGCTCGGCGCCGCGTATCCATCTCCGTGACCGTTCGTGACTCGCGGGCGGTGGCGGCTCGACGCCGCACCGCCCGCGCCGAACGGTCGCCGATGTAAGCACCTCGCGGCCCTGCGCGCGGGCTGTGGGAGTGACGCGCGCGGATCGATCGGTACACTGATCCTCATCCGTGCAAGGAGTGACGAGGCATACCGGCTCGCATCGGCTCACCCTGCGATCCGGGCGTCGCTGGCTGGCCTTGCTCGGCGCCGCGATGTGGGCGGCGGCGGCGTCCGCGCAGGAGGCCGAAGGGGATGCTCCCGTCGCGGAGAGCCAGCTCGAGGATTTGCTGGAGAGCACCTCGCGGTCGCAGCCGTCGCCGACGCACCGTTACACGGACGCGGATCTGGCGCCCTACTTCGGCTCAGGCGAGCTCGCCGAGGCCAAGGCGCTCTTCGACCGGGGCCGCTACGCGCGAGCGCGGGCGATGCTGCGCGGAGAGCAGCCGCCGGTGCGCTACCTGCGCGCGCTGGCCGCGCTGGCCGACGATCCCGCCGCGGCGGCGGCGGAGCTTCGCGCGCTCGCCGACGACTACCCGCGGATGCGGGACCACTGCCTCTTCCACGCGGCGCGCGCCCTGGAGCGGCTGCGGAAGCGCCGCGCCGCGGCCGACGTCTACGCGCAGGTGAGCCCCGGCTCGACGCTCTTCGCCGAGGCGCGGCTGGGCCGGTCGCGCGTGCTCGAGCGTGGGCTGGAGCTCGACGGAGCGCTCGAGGCGCTGCTCCCGCTGCGCGAGCTGCCGGCCATCCCTCGCCACGACGGCGTCCGGCGGAAGGCGCTGCTCGCCTCGGCGCGGTTGTGCCAGAAGAAGGGCGACTACCGCTGCGAGCACCGCGCCATGCTCGAGCTCTGGGCGACGAGCCCCCTCTCGCCCGAGGCGAAGGTCGTCTGGGAGCGCCTGAAGGAGCTCCCCGTCCCGAACCGGTGGCGGCTGCGGCGCGCCGAGTCGTTCCTCGCGTTCCACGACAACGTCGAGGCCCTGCGGCTGGCGCGGCAGGTGAAGGCCCCGCTGCCGGACGAGGACGCCTGCAGCGCGTCGTTCGTGATCGGCAACGCGCTCCGGAAGGAGCGGCAGCACCGCAAGGCCGCCGCCGCGCTCGCACCGATGGTCGAGGCGTGCAAGGGCTCCGAGCTCCGCCCCCAGGCGATGTACGTGCTGGGCTACTCGCAGTCGGTGTGCGGGCAGGACGCGGTGCGCACCTACGAGGCGCTGGCGCGCGAGTACCCCGATCACCCGTTCGCCGACGACGCGCTGTTCTTCGCCGCCGAGCTCGAGCTGCGCGGCGGGAGGCGCGCTGCCGCCCTGGCGCGGCTCGAGCAGGTCGCCGTTCGGTACCCCACCGGCAACTTCGCCGCCGAGGCGCTCTTCCAGCTCGCGTGGCAACACCGCACCGCCGGCGCCCACGCCGAGGCGCTGGCCGCGCTCGACCGGCTGGATCGCCTGCCCGGCCTCGGACGCGACCAGCGGCTCCGCTCTCGCTACTGGCGGGCCCGGACGCTCGCGGAGAAGGGCGACGCCTCGGCCGCGCGAGCCTTCGCCGCGCTCGCCTCGGATCATCCGACGGAGTGGTACGGGCTGCTCGCCCGCGGGCGACTCCCCCAGGACGTGGTGCAGACGGCCTCCTTCTCCGCCGCCTCGTCCGGCGGGGCGGCTCCCCTCTGGCCGCTGGAGGCCGGTCCTCTCGGCGACGACCCGAGGTTCCTCGCCGGCGTCGAGCTCCTGCGGATGCAGCTGCCGGAGGCCACGGCCGAGCTGCTCGCCCTCGATCGACGCAACCTGCCCGAGGACGCGGCGCGCCTCCTCGTGGAGGCCTTGCAGCGAAGCGGGAGCGCGAACGCCGCAGCCCTCGTGGCTCGCACCACGCTCGGGCCCGCGCTGAAAGGCGGGGTGGACGACCGCACCGCGGACGTCTGGCGCGCGACGTATCCGCTGCCGTTCCGGGACATGGTCGAGCAGTGGGCGAAGGCCTCGAGCCTCGATCCGGACCTGCTGCAGGCCTTGATGCGCGAGGAGAGCCGCTTCAATCCCTCGGCTCGCTCGACGACGGGGGCGCTCGGCCTCACGCAGCTCATGCCGCGAACCGCCCGGGACGTCGCGCGGGGGCTGAAGCTCGGCCGCGTGAACCCGCGCATGCTCCACCGTCCTGGACTCAACATCCGGCTCGGGGCCGCGTACCTCGCGGAGCTGCTCGCGGAGTTCGAGGGCTCGACCGCGCGGGCGGTGGCGGCGTACAACGCCGGCCCGGTCGCGGTGTGGCGGTGGGTGCGGGCGAGCCCCGACGAGGAGCTCGACGCGTGGGTCGAGCGGATTCCCATCTCGGAGACGCGCGACTACGTGAAGCGTGTCCTCGGGAGCTACGGGGCGTACCGCCTCGTCTATGGCAGGTCGCGCGGCCCCCAGAACGATCGCGCGGCAGCGCCGCCGCACTGAAGGCGCTCGGCTCGCGGGGGAGCCCGTCCGTGAGGGCGACCCCGGTCAGGGCCAGTCCAGAGTCATGCCGGTGCGCGGCAGCCGGTGAGCGAACGCTTTCCGACGCGATTGAATGGCCGCGTGGACTCCTCGCGCGCACGTTCCCTACCTGCCGAGCCGCACTTCTTTCTCGGAGGTCTCGAAACCATGCGCGTGGCCAAGGATGACGTGGAGGTGAAGCTGCAGGTCCCCGGTGCCGTTCTCCGCCAGAGGACGGACATGGGCGACGCGACGGGGCTGGGCAGGATCAGCGGGGAGTACTTCTCGCTCGCGGCGGGGGTGGACACGACGGCCCTCTTCCAGGGGCTCGAGGGCAACCTCTGCCAGTGCCCGCACTGGGGGTACGTGCTGCGCGGCGAGCTGACCACCACCGACGCGGCTGGAAAGCAGGAGACGGTGCGCGAGAACGACCTGTTCTACTGGCCCGCAGGACACAACGTGAAGGTCACGGCCGACGCCGAGCTCATCATGTTCAGCCCGCAGCGCGAGCACACGCACGTGATCGATCACATGCGGAAGAAGGTTGGAAGCTAGCCCGCACGGTCGCGCGACGCCGCGGACCGCAGGGCAACCTCGAGGAGAGATCGCGGGGGCACGCCCGCGAGGCCGTAGAGGCGTCAACCGACGCCGGCGCCCGGGGGTGTTTGGAGATCGACGTCCACGCCGTCCACGAGCACCGTGGGTGAGCCGCGGAACCCGAGGCGCTCCGCGTCCTCGAGGGTCCGCACGTGGACGATCTCGATCGACGCCTCCAGCGCGAGGGCGGCGACCACGTCCTGCAGCAGCGCGATCGTCTGCTCGCCGTGACCGCAGCCGGGGCTCATCTGGACCTGGATGGTGATTGCCATCACGACCTCCTCGTCTGCTTCCAGTCGTCGAAGCGCCGGAGCAGCTCCTGCTCCAGGTCGGGCGACAGCTCGGGCACGGGCAGCGCGCCGAGCGCGGCCGCGGTCGCCTTCACCTGCCGGACGTACCGGCGGCAGTCGCGGCACATGCCGATGTGCACGCGGAACCGGAGGCGATCCACGAACGAGAGGTTCCCCTCCGCGTAGTCGGTGACGAGCTCCGTGAGCTCCTTGCAGGTCAGCATGGGCGTCCGCCTCGCATGTACGCCTCGAGCGCTTGCCTCACGCGCGTCCGCGCGCGGTGGAGGAGCACTCGCTGGTTCGTCACGGTGAGCCCGAGGAGATTACAGATCTCCTCCGTCTCGAGACCCTCCTCGTCGCGGAGGACGAGCACGGCGCGCTGCGTGGCCGGCAGCGCCGCCACTGCGACCTCCATCACGCGGCGGGTCTCGGCCTCGAGCGCCAGCCGCTCCGGGGTCTGGTCGGTCCAGCCGACCGGGGGGTCGCGCCAGCGCCCGGCGGCGTCGAAGCGCTCGGGGTCCACGCGCTCCTCGGGACCCGCGTCGGCGAGCGCCGAGAACGGGACGCTCCGGCCTTCCCGGACCGCCCGGCTCCGGGCGCGGTTCGCGAGGATCCGGTAGAGCCAGGTCTTGAACGACGCGCGCTCCTCGAACCCGTCGAGGCCCTCGAGGACGGCCATCCAGGTCTCCTGGACGACCTCCTCCGCCATCGAGCTCTCGCGGGTGAAGAGGCGGGCGAGGCGGAGCAGCCCTCCACCGTGCCGCCGCACGAGCGCGGCGAACGCGCCCCGGTCTCCGGCTCGGATGCGCCGTACCAGCTCGGAATCGTCGAGCTCCGCTGCACGCCCTTCGGCAGCATCATCGCCCGTGGTGGTCGCGCTCCGCATCGGAGGCGCTCGATGTTGTCGGCTTTCGCGAGGGACCGCCACGGGAAACGACCCCGAACCATCGTGAGTCCCCCGCTCCGCGCCGCTCATGCAGGAGGGTCCCGCGAGACGCTCGAACATTACGGCACCACCGCGAAACCTGGCGGGCCCCGCTCGGCGACGCAGCGCCGTAATCTCGAGCCGCGCTCGAGGACGGATCGTCAGGGACGCCGATCGCGGGATTCTCCCGCACGGTCGCCTCGGGGAGGTTTCCATGACTCGACTGAACTGGACGCGCGCCATCGTCGGCGGCCTCGGCGCCACCGCCGCGATGACCGCCCTCATTCTGATGGCCCCGGCCATGGGGCTGCCGCCGATGAACATCGGCGCGATGCTCGGATCGTTCCTGGGCGGGAGCCTCGTCCTGGGCTGGCTCGCGCACTTCGTGATCGGGACGGTGCTCGCCGTGATCTACGCCGCCGGCTTCGTGCACCGCCTGCCGGGCCCCGCGTGGATCCGCGGCGCGTGTACGGGCTCGTCCCCTGGATCGTGGCGCAGCTCGTGGTGATGCCGATGATGGGCGCGGGGCTGTTCGGCGGCTCGTTCGGTGCCGGATTCGGCAGCCTCATGGGCCACCTCGTCTACGGCGCGGTCCTCGGCGGCGTCTACGGCACGGCGCGGGAGACCCACGCCGTGGGTCACCCCGTGCAGGCGCACGCGTGAGCGGGGAGACGCTTCCGGCCGCCGCGACGTGATGCGTCGGGAGTCGTTGACGCGTCGGGATATTCCGACCTATGTTGCGTCCATGCCGCAGACCGACGTCTTCTCGGCGCTCGCGAACCCCGTCCGCCGGAACATCCTGATGCAGCTCCGGAAGGGCCCCCGCGCCGTGAAGGAGCTCGCGCGCGGCTTCGACGTGGGCCGGCCGGCCATCTCGGAGCACCTCCAGGTGCTCCGCAAGGCCCGGCTCGTCCGCGAGGAGCCGCGCGGCCGCGAGCGGTACTACCACCTCGATCCGCGTCCCCTCTCCGAGGTCGACGCCTGGCTCGAGGCGTTCACGCGCTACTGGGATCGGCGGCTGGCGGCCCTCGGCGAAGTCCTCGACAAGGAGAAGACGAGATG
Source organism: Anaeromyxobacter sp. SG64 (assembly GCF_022690745.1). Taxonomy (NCBI): domain Bacteria; kingdom Pseudomonadati; phylum Myxococcota; class Myxococcia; order Myxococcales; family Anaeromyxobacteraceae; genus Anaeromyxobacter; species Anaeromyxobacter sp. SG64. The sequence goes on from NZ_JALCZB010000038.1 coordinate 26,118, forward strand.
AGCACCCCTGGAATCATCCACCTCGAGCAGCGCTACCCGCATCCGCCGTCTGCGGTCTGGCGCGCGCTCACCGACCCCGAGCTCCACGCGCGGTGGTGGGCCGCCGGCGACGTCCGCCCGGTGGTCGGACACCGCTTCACGCTCGACATGGGGCAGTTCGGGAAGCAGCCGTGCGAGGTGATCGCGGTCGAGCCCGAGCGGCTCTTCAGCTACCGGTTCGCGACGGGCTCACTCGACACGACCATCACGTGGCGGCTCTCCGCCGAGGCGGGGGGCACGCGCCTCTCCCTCACGCACGAGGGGTTCGATCTCGACTCGCCCATGGGCCGCGCAGCGTGGGAAGGAATGAAGGGCGGCTGGCCCGCGGTCCTCGAGCGCCTCGGGTCGGCGCTGGGCGCCTAGCAGGAGCTCGCCACGTCCCCGCGGGGATCCTGCTCGGCGCGCCCGTCGGTCTCGTTGCCTACACCCTGGGCAGGCGGAACAGCCGCACTCCGAAGGCCGAGCCCGCCAGCGCGAGAACCAGGAGGGGCAGGACGTGTCCCAGGAGGACGTGCGACCCCGTCGCCAGCGGGCACCAGAGCTCGACCATCACCGCCGCCCAGGCGCCGGCCACGGACCCGAGGGCGGCGCCGGCCGTCCCGGGGTGCCGCGGCTCCACGCGCCGGCTGGCGTAGGCCAGGGTCGCGAAGGGCCAGGGAGCGGTCAGGGCGGTGAGCGCGAAGCAGCGCCAACCGACGCGGGTGAACGGATCGGCATAGGTGCCGTGCCAGAGCACCAGCCACGCCCCGACCAGCAGCGGCACGCCGATGGCGACGGCCAGCAGCAGTCCGCGCGGCGGCGAGAGCATCGAGCGCCGCGAAGGGAGGACGAGCCACGTGGAGGCGAGGGCCAGGGCGACGGTGCCGGCCAGGATCCAGGCTCCGCTCGAAGCCGGCCGTCCAGCGGCGTGCGCCAGCCCCGCGACCTCGCCGAAGAGGGGCGGGACCCACAGCAACACGCCGGACATGGCCACGGCGGCGAAGGCGGCGAGCCCGATGGTGAACGGGAGCGGATCCGTCCGGCGCGGCACGGGGTGCTGCCGGACCGCCTCCAGGACGCGCATCTTCAGGGACTCGGGGGGCATCATGTCGGCGTTCCTCCCTCGATGTCGCGCGGCGACCGGAGAGCCGGGCGAGTCGTCGACTCCGAGGAGCCATGGAGCCGCCGGGCCTCCTCGCGGAGCGCCGCGGTGGCGCGGTGCGCGCGGATCTTCACCATTCCGCGGGTGATCCCGAGCACCTCGGCCGTCTCTGCCACCGAGAGCCCCTCGAACTTCACGAGCTCGAAGGCCTCGCGCCAGCCTGACGGCAGGGAGGCGAGGTTGCGCCGCGCCTCGGCCGCGACGCGCCTGTGGTGGAGAGCCTCCTCCGGTGACGGGGCCGCCGACGGCTCCTCGGGATCGCGGACGTCGTCAGCCCGCAGCACCTCACGCACCCCGCGGCGGCCGAGGTCGATGAGCAGGCGGCGCGCGATGGCGTAGGCCCAGGGAACGACCGCGGCGCCGCGAGCGAAGCGATGGCGGGCAGCGTGGATCTGGAGGAGCGTCTGCTGCACCGCGTCCTCCGCCGCGCTGCGGCTGCGGGTCCATCGCAGGGCGAAGCGGTGAAGGCGTGGCGCCAGCTCGTCGTAGACGTCGCCGAACGCCGCGTCCTCACCACAGGCATACCGCTCCATGGCGCGGTCGGCGCGCGACGCGCCCGCGGCGCCGACGTCGCTTCTACCGTCCATCATGAGCGCGACCTGTCCCATCACTGCCTGCATGGACGCCTCGTCGCACGCAATACGCACACAGGCTCCCCCGGTTACAGGCGTGACGCGAGGCGGAGGGGCACCCGCCATCCGTTCGGGCTGCGGTAGCAGCAGTAGACGGCACGGCCGGGGACGCGGGCGACCCCGCCGTGCGAACGGGCGCCATCAGCGGAATCGAACCGGCGGCCGACCGGCTGAAATCAGCAGGTCCCGCCCGTGGCGCCGGGCGCTCGACTATGGCCCGGCGTGTACCTCGTCGCCGTGTTGCCTTCCGTTCACGCGGCTTCACCCAGGACCGGGCGGCTGATCTCGAGCGCCTTCATCCGCGACTTGAACGTCGACGGGCTCACGTCGAGGAGCGCGGCGGCGCCACCCACCCCGCCCACCCGCCATCCGGCCCGCTCCAGCGCCGCGATCATGTTCTCCCGCTCGAGCTGGCGCAGACGCCGCGCCGTGAGGATCTCACCGTCGACGCGCCGGGCCGCGAGCGGTCCCACGGACACCGTCGCGAACGGGAGGGCGGGCGTGGGGAGCACGCGGTCGAGGTGCAGCAACCCGTCCGATGAGGTGATGATCGCGCGCTCGACCGCGTTCCGCAGCTCGCGGACGTTCCCGGGCCACGAGTATCCCCGCAGCGCCGCAGCGTCGGCGGGACCGGGGGGCGCAACCTCCCTGCCGAGGCGGTGGGCGAGGCTCTCCGCCATGGCCGTGGCGAGCAGCACGACGTCATCGCCGCGCTCGCGCAGCGGCGGGAGCCTGAGCGGGAACACGCTCAGGCGGTAGAACAGGTCCTCGCGGAACTCGCCGCGGCGCACCCCCTGCTGCACGTCACGGTTCGTCGCGGCGATCACGCGCACGTCGACCTTCCGCGTTCGAGATCCACCGACGGGCTCGAACTCACCCTCCTGCAGGACGCGCAGGAGCTTCCCCTGGAGCTCGAGCGGCAGCTCGCCGATCTCGTCGAGGAAGATCGTCCCCCCGTCGGCCAGGGCAAACCGGCCTTCGCGCCGCTGCGTCGCCCCGGTGAACGCGCCGCGCTCGTGCCCGAAGAGCTCACTCTCGATGAGCGTGGCCGGCATCGCCGCGCAGTTCACCTTGACGAGCGGCCGATCCCGGCGGCGACTCCGATCGTGGATCGCCCGCGCGAAGAGCTCCTTCCCGGTGCCGGTCTCGCCCAGGAGGAGCACCGTCGCGTCGGTGGCCGCGACCTGCGCCACGCTCTGCAGCGCGCGCCTGAGCGCGGGGCTCCGCCCCACGATGGCGTCGTTCGCGTCCGTGATCTCCACCCTGGGGTCGGCCTGGTCCATGAAGACTTGCATTCGGTCCTCGCTACGCGCGTTACGGACCGGGCTCGCTCTGGTTACAGCCGCTCCGCGAGGGAAGCGATCGGGCGCCCGCTGCCGCGGCGGGCAGGCGTGAGCACCTCGACGGCGGAGGCCCCACGACCTGGTTCGAGAACGCCGCCGGGCGCGTCGACTGCGACGGAGGCGGGCTCACCTCCAGTGCGCCCTCATGTCCCGCGGCCGTTCATGGGGTCCTGCCGCGCTTGCCGTACTCCTTGTCCAGATAGAGCGCAGCGCCGGGCCGGTCGCCGACCATGCGGAGCTTCTCGACGATCTCCTCGGCTCGCGCCTCCTCCTCGACCTGCTCCGAGACGAACCACTGCAGGAAGACCTGCGCGGAGGTGTCCCGCTCCTGGCTCGCGGTGGCGTGGAGCTCGTGCACCAACGCCGAGATCTTCCGCTCGTGCTCGAGGACCTTCTCGAACACGTCGTTCACGGTCGTCCACGCAGGAGGGGGGGCGTCGAGGGCGGCCAGCCGTGCCTCGCCCCCGCGCAGCAGGAGGAAGTCGAGGCTCCTGCGCGCGTGCGACAGCTCCTCGTCGTGCTGGACGCGGAGCCATCTCGCGAACCCCTTCCACGTGTTCGCTTCGCACCAGGCGGACATCGCGAGGTAGAGGTACGCCGAGTACATTTCCGCGTGGACGTGCCGGTTCAAGGCTTCCTGCATCTTCGGGCCGATCATCACGAGCCTCCTCCGCAGAGGGGGTACCCATAACCGCCGCGCGGCGGGAGGACATGCGCGAGAATTCGCTGGCCGGCTGGGCGCGCGCGAAAGGGGTGGGATGCATCACCGCGCGTCTGGATAGACGTACACCCGTACGAGCGTGTCCTTCACCCGCTGGTCGGCGTCGTACGCGTACTTCGCCCCGAGCCGCTCGGCCACGCGCACCGCGGCCGCGTTCCCGGCGAGGATATGGCTCGTGACGCCTCGAGCGCCGACGACCTCGTGCGCGTAGCGCAGCGACCGCGCGGCCACTTCGCTGGCGTAGCCCTTCCCCCACGCGGAGGGGACGAGCGCGTACCCCACCTCGACGTCCGTCCAGGGCTCGAACCGCGTGAGGCCGGCGCGACCGACGAACGCGCCCGTGGCGCGCTCCTCCACGGCCCACGGACCGTAGCCGCGGAGATACCAGTGGCCCATGAAGGCGCACAGTGTGCGGAACGCCGCGGCGCGATCCTGGACCTCGCCGATGTACCGCATGACCGTGGCGTCCGCGTTCATCGCGGCGTGCGCGTCGAGGTCGCCTTCGCGAAACGGCCGCAGGATGAGGCGCTCCGTCGTGAGCGTCGGAATGTCCATGCTTGCACCTCGCCGGCGGGCGGCCGCTGTTCCCCGCTCTCAAACTCATCGCAGACCGCTCGCGGCTTGTCATCATGTCGGCCGCTTCGCACGCCGCCGCCCTCCTGTCGGCGGGGGGGTCGAGACCTTCCACTTTGTCCGACGCTCGTTCGGCGCAGGACGAAGCGGTCGCCTGTGCGTGATCGGCGACGGGCCCGCTCGTCAGCGGAAGTTCCTCGCCTGGCCCTTCAGGATCCCCACCACGGCCGTGATGGTGTTCCAGTTCCGCGTCGTCACCGTCGCCCCGAGCAGCCTGTCGAGCTGGCCGAGATAGCCGATCGTCTTCATGTGACGGCGGTAGAGCCCGAAGACGAAGCGTTTCCTCGACGCGATCACGCGCAACGACCACTCGCCGTCCGCCGGAAGAGCGAACGGAATCGAGGCCCGGACGCGGCGAGGTTTCGAGAGGATGCTCACGAATCGTACGACGTCGGCGCGTGCCGGCTCGGCTTCGAACGGATTCTCCGTCTCGAAGCGGATGAGCTCGCGCCCGTCGCAGAGGACGACCTCCGCCTCGAAGGGCAGCTTCCGGAGCAGGTCGGCGCGGAACCTGGCGCGGGAGCCGGGCTTGCGAACGACGAACGTGCCCGCCGCGCCCACGTTCACGACGTCGTACTTGCTCAGCGCTCTCGCGAGGAGGCTCGGGCGGAACGTCCTGTAGCCGCCGACATTGACCCCTCGAAGGAAGACGACCAGCGCCATCGAAAGGTCATAAAGAGAGGGGTCAAGACCTTCCACTTTCCACTTGTCGAAGGCTCATCCGGCAGCGAGATGACGGGGTCGCCCCGCTCCGCGCCCGCATCTGCCGTGGGTCGCCCGCTCCGGGGACGATCTCGAGTTCTTCCCGCCGAATGATGCGCGGCGCTCTCGGGCGGAGGCGCAGCGATCACCTGCGGGGCGAGGTCAGGGCAGCATGACCTTGCGGATGAGCCCGCCCTCGACCTCGTAGCGCACCCACCCCACGTCCCACGGATCGGGCTTGTCGGGGGCGCGACCCGTGATGATCTCGTGGTCGAGGACGATCCGGTCTCCCTCGGTCTTCCGCTCCACGACGCGAGCCCTGTTCTGCGGGTGCTTCGCGAAGAGGTCGCGGTAGCGCTCGCGCAGCGACGCCTTGCCCGCCGAGAGCGTCCTGCCTTCGGCGGCGCTCTCCACGGCCGCGTCGTCCGCATAGGTCGCGAGGAACGCCTCGAGGTCCTGGGCGTTGTACGCGTCGAGCTGCATCTGCACGACCTCCACGGCCGTGCGCGGGAGGATCTCGTCGGGGCGGAGGGCACGCCCGTCCTTCACGACCAGCGCGATGCGGCTCGTGTTGCGGATGTCGGCGAGCGGGCTCGCCTCGAGCACGACGAGGTCGGCGAGCTTGCCGGGCTCGATGGCGCCGAGGTCCGCGAACCGGCTCACGACGCGCGCGGCGCTCCCCGTGCAGGCCGCGAGCGCCTCCGCCGGCGTGAGCCCTGCCTGGACGAGCAGCTCGAGCTCCCGGTGGATCGCCGGACCGTGGAACGTCCCGGGGTTCCCGGCGTCGCTGCCGGCGACGACCAGGACACCGGCGTCGCGCTCGCGCCGGATGTTCTCGAGCTGGTACGGCCCGAACGGCCCGCGCTCACGGGCGCGCGCCACGAGGTCGGGGGGAAGCTCGACGGGGTCGAGGAGTGTCGCGACGATGAACGGATCGGCGATCTCCACCTCGGCGCGTGAGAGGCGAGGCGCGCGCGTGAGGAACTCGTAGTATCCCTCGCCGACGACGGCGGTCGTCACCCACGGCACGCGTCGGTCGCGCGCGAGCGCCAGGATCGCGTCGTCGAGCGGCGCGTCGCGTACGCCGTGCACGAGGACGTCGGCGCCGGCGAGGAGCGCCAGGCGCGCCGTCTCCAGCTCGGTCGCGTGGACCGCGACGCGCGCACCCGCCGCGTGGGCCTCGTCGATGGCCGCCTGCGCGACGGCGCGCCACGTTTCGGGCGTGGCGCCCTTCGGCACGAGCCACCACAGCTTCACGAGGTCCGGCTGACGTCGGAGCTGCGCCCGGACCGCGCGTCGTGCGCCATCCGGATCCGTCACCTGGACCATCGGCGGATCGTCCAGCGCGAGCTGGGGGCGTGCGACGCTCGACAGGAGCGGGCCGGCGACCGCCACGCGCGGGGCAAGCGGCGACCTCGCGGCGCGCTCGCGTACCTCGAAGTTCCACTCCGGCCCCCCCATGTCCACGACCGCCGTCACGCCGCTCCGCAGGTACCGGCGGAACACATCGTCGATCTTCGCCCGGATCGCGGCCCGCTCCTGCGCGTACGGCATCCGGGCCGTGAGGTCGACGCCGTCGGGCCGTGTGTAGATGCTGCCCGACTGGAAGAAGTGGACGTGCGCGTCGATGAGGCCAGGGATGACCCACCGATCAGGCCCGCCGACCACCTCGGCGTGCGGGGGCGCCGCCACGTCCGATGCCGAACCGACGCGCACGATCCGGTTCCCCTCGATCACGACGACGCCGTCGTCGATCGCCGTCCCGTCGGGGAGGATGACGTGGCCGCGCACGACCAGCGCGTGATCGCGTCCCGGCGCGGCCGACTCCGTGGCCTTCGCGCCGGCCCCGGCCGACGGCCGGGCCGAGCGACAGGCGGCGAGCGCGAGGAGCGCGAGGAGGAGGAGTCTGCGCCGGGCCCGAACGAAGCGCATGCCGCATTCCTTACGGGGCGACCGGACGCGCGCAACGACGGTGGGGTTCCGCCGATCGGCGGACACGGCACCGGCGCCGACGACCTCGTCGGCGCGCTGATCTCCTGGGTTGCCGGCTCGCCGCGCGAGGTCGAGCACGTGCGCGCACGTCCTCACGGACAGGCGCGTGCGATGCCGTCTACCCGAGCGCCTTCTTGATCTTCGCGACGTCGGACGCCGCGTAGTAGTTGCACGGCCCCTTCTTCGCGGCCGGCTTCAGCTTCAGCGCCACGATGGCGTTCTTGACCTTCGCGTCGGAGACCTTCAGCTGGACGGCGATCTTGGAGGCGGTGAGCAGCTCGGGCGCGGTGGGCATGCGCGAATCATACACGCGGCTCGGGCGCAGGCGATGCCGACGGGGGGTCGAGACCTTCGCCGCCATCGCACGAGCAATGGCTTCCGACTCACCTGAGCAACGGGCCGGCTTCCCGAGCCGAAACGGCCGGTCGCGTCAGGGAGCCCTAAGACGGCGAGTGCACCGCGGTCGCGGCGGAGGTCTCGCCCGGCGCCCACTCGCCGGCGGTTCGGCCCCGCTCCCCATCGAGCGCCGCGGTCCGGAGCTTCATCATCAGCGGGATGGTCGTCAGGGCTCCGACCGCGAGGAGCGCCCAGCCCGCGCCCTCGCGCACGCCTCCTCTGAGCCTCCTGGACAGGAGAAGCCCGATCCCGGCGCCCAGCACGACGCGCGTTCCAGCGATCAAGATCATGTCCGGTACCGAGACGATCCTCTGCCTCATGGCGTCCTCCCTCTGCCCATCTTCGTGCGCTCGCCCGTGCGCGGGGACGCGTTCGCAGATGTTGCGGGCGCATCGCCGTACGCCGGGACGCCGAGCCGTTGCCTGCCTCGCGGGCATGGCCGCGCACGAGTCACGTCGTCAAACCTAGTCCGCTGAGCTCGGTCCCGCCCCGAGTTACGCCGCGGCGTCGGAACGTCGACCTGGGAGATCGGTCCGCGCCGGCGTCGGTCCCGGCTCGAACCGCGTGCTAGAGCGTCCCCGCGATCGCCCGCGCCGCCGCGGCCGGATCGCCACCCTCGCGCAGCGGGCGCCCGATGACGAGCACGTCCGCGCCGGCGCGCACGGCCTCCGCGGGCGTCGCGACGCGAGCCTGATCGCCCCTCGCCGCGCCCGCGGGACGGACGCCGGGGATGACGAGGAGCGGGCCAGCCCCGACGGCGGCGCGCACCGCGGCCACCTCGTGCGGCGAGCAGACGAGGCCGCCCGCCCCCGCGCCCACCGCGAGCTTCGCGAGCCGCACCACCGCGTCCTCGGGCGGGCCGGCGAGGCCGATCGCGGCGAGCGCCGCCGCGTCGAGGCTCGTGAGCACGGTCACCGCGAGCACGCGCACGCCCGGGCCGGCGCCGCGCACCGCGGCGCGCACCATCTCGGCGCCGCCGGAGGCGTGCACGGTGAGGAGCGACGCGCCGCTCGCCGCCGCGGAGCGCGCGGCGCCCTCGACGGTGTTCGGGATGTCGTGGAGCTTCAGGTCGAGGAACACCGGCTTCCCGAGCGCCGCCGCGGCGCGCACGACCGGCGGGCCCTCGGCGACGAACAGCTCGAGGCCGACCTTGAGCATGCCGACCTCCGGCGCGACCGCGCGTGCGAACGGCTCGGCGGCGGACCAGGACGGGAAGTCGACGGCGGCGCAGATGCGATCCTTCGGCTGCATGCTGTTGGCTCCTCCCTGTGCGAACGTTCTCGACGGCTCCTCGAGCCGTGCCCACTCGTGGCTCGATGGGCGTGCAGTCCGCTCGCCGAGCGCCCGCCGAGGGACGAGCGGCGAGGGCCCACCCCTCCGAACCGGCGCTACCCCTTCCCCACCTGCATCCGCCCCACCTCGCGCAAGAGCGCCTCGGCCCGCTCGCGCGGCAGCCGGCTCTTCGCCTCGAACAGCGCGAACGCGAGCAGCTCGTCGAGCGCCTCGAGCGCGCGCGCCCGCGCCGCCGCGCCGCGGAACGCGCCGGCGGCGCTCACGTTGCCGAGCACCTGGCCGACGTCCACGCCGCCGTCCTCGGCGACGCGCACGCCCTCGAACGGCGCGCGGCGCTTCTCGGGGAGCTGCTCGAGGTAGCCGTTGAGCCGGGCGGTGGCGTCGGGCGTGGCCGCGACGAGCGCGGCGTGCACGCGCAGGAAGATGCGCCGGTACGTCTCGAAGGGACCGCTCGCGCGCGCGGGCGCGGCGGGCTCGGGAGGCGCGATCTCGATCGTGACCTCCGGCTCGCCCGGCCCGGGCGTCGTGGCCGCGCGCGCCGCCTCGACCTCCTCGAGCCGCTTCATGCCGGCGAGGAGGAGCTCGCGCGTGCGCTCCGGGAGCTTCACCGCGGTGGCGTCGTCCACCGGGCCCTCCAGGAAGGCGAACTCGCCGGTCGTCTCCACGAACGCGCCGAGGACGATCTCGCGGACCTGGCGCGTCACGCCCTCGTAGAGCTGCCCCGCGCCGAGCGCGCCCTCGTCCACGAGCACCTGCCCGAGCGGGCGCCCGCCGCGCGCGAGCCGCGCGCAGCGCTCGAGCTCCTCGTCCGGGACGAGCCCTTCGCGCCTGAGCACCGCGCCGAGGCGATCGGCGGGATCGCTCGACGACGCGAACACCACCTGCCCGTCGCGGAAGTAGATGCTCTTGCGGCGCAGCCGGTCGGGGGCGTCGGGGGCGGCGCGCGACGCGTCCTCGCCGAACGCGAGGAGGAGCACGCCCGTCTTGAGCGAGGTGAACACGAACTGGATCACCTCGGGCACGGTGAGCGCGCCGAGCGAGCCCGCGAACCAGGCGCGCGGCGCGTCCGCGCGGGCCGGCACGAGCAGCGCGAACGCCCCGCGCGCGGAGACGAGGTCCACCTCCCCGCCGCCGCCGAGCCCGAGCGCCTCCGCCTCGCGCGGAGGCACGAGGACCTCGCCTTCGCGCCCGACCGTGAGCCGCGCGCGCATGACCGGCCTAGCCCCCGGCCCGCACGCGCTCCACGGCGCGGCGCGCCACCTCGCCCACGGGCACGAGCTCCACGGCCTTGTCGCCGCGGAGCTTCCACTCGACCTTGCCCTCGGCGAGGCCCTTCTTGCCCACCGCGATCCGGAGCGGGATGCCGACGAGGTCGGCGTCCTTGAACTTCACGCCGGCGCGCTCCTCGCGGTCGTCGTGGAGCACCTCGAGGCCCGCGTCCGAGAGCGCCTTCACGATCTCGTCCGCGGCCTGCTTCAGCTCCGGCTCCGGCCCGAGGGTGAGCACCGTCGCCTGGAAGGGCGCGATGGAGAGCGGCCAGCGGATGCCGTTCTCGTCGTGGTGCAGCTCGATCGCCGCGGCCATGATCCGCTCCACGCCGATGCCGTAGCTGCCCATCACGATGGGCACCGCCTTGCCGTCCGCGTCGAGCACGGTCGCCTTCATCGACTCGGAGTACTTGGTGCCGAGCTTGAAGATGTGGCCGATCTCGAGCGCCTTGAACACGTCGAGCGTGCCGTCGCAGCGGGGACAGCCCTCGCCCGCGCGCACCGTGCGGAGCTCCGCGAGCTTCGCGTGCGGGCCGGTCAGCACGTCGCGGCGCACGTCCACGCCGCGCAGGTGGAAGCCGTCCTCGTTCGCGCCGGTGACCATGTCCCTGCGGTCGGCGAGCGAGGGATCCACGAACACGTGGACCTTCGAGAAGCCGACCGCGCCGAGCGAGCCGGCGCGGGCGCCCATGAGCGGCGGGATCTCCTCGGCGTGCGCCGGGCGGAGCACCTGCGCGCCGGTGGCGGTCTGGAGCTTCGCCTCGTTGAGCTCCTGGTCGCCGCGCACCACCGCCACGACGAGCTTCTCGTCGCCGACGTACACGAGCGTCTTGAGCTGGCGGGTCGCCGCCACGCCGTACGGCGGCGCCGCGAGCGACTCGATCGTCACCACGCCCGGCGTCGCGAACTTCTCCGGCTTCGGGAGCCCGGCGCCGTCCTGCTCGGCCGGGAGGCGCGAGGTGGCGGTCTCGGTGTTCGCCGCGTAGCGGCACTTGGGGCAGGCGGCGACGAGGTCCTCGCCGGCCTCGGTGCGGACCATGAACTCGGAGGACTCGCTGCCGCCCATCGCGCCGGAGTGCGCCTGCACCGCCACGAAGTCGAGGCCGCAGCGGGTGAAGATCCGCTCGTACGCGCGCCGCTGGTCCTCGTAGCTCTTGTCGAGCCCGGCGCGGTCCACGTCGAACGAGTAGGCATCCTTCATGGTGAACTGGCGGACGCGGAGCAGCCCGGACTTCGGGCGCGGCTCGTCACGGAACTTGGTCTGGATCTGGTACCAGACCTGCGGGAGCTGGCGGTACGAGCGCAGCTCGTCGCGGGCGATGGCGGTGAAGATCTCCTCGTGCGTCATGCCGAGGCAGTAGTCGCCGCCCTTCCGGTCCTTGAGCCGGAACATGTTGTCGCCCATGACCTCCCAGCGGCCCGACTCCTTCCAGATCTCGGCGGGGTGGAGCGCCGGCAGGAAGAACTCCTGGCCGCCGATCGCGTCCATCTCCTCGCGGACGATGGCCTGGATCTTGGTGAGCGTGCGCTTCGCGAGCGGGAGGTAGTCGTAGATGCCGGCCCCGAGCTGGCGGATGAAGCCGGCGCGGACGAGGAGCTTGTGGCTCGCCACCTGGGCGTCGGCGGGCGCTTCCTTCAGGGTGGGGACGAACGCCTGGCTGAGTCTGACGACGGGCATGGTCCGGGGGTTATACACCGCCCGGCGCTGGCCTCGCAGCGCCTCGCGGCCTCACCGGGCGCCATGATCACGGGGCGCACGCGGCCGGCTTGGCGTGGGGCGCAGCCCCCGTCAGCCCTGAGTCCGGCTCGAGGCGATCGCGATCGCCTCGGCGACCACCGCGTCCTCCAGCTCCTCCGCCTTCATCCGCTTCACGATCTTGCCCTCGCGGAAGAGGAGCCCGACGCCGTTGTGGCCGTAGGCGACGCCGACGTCGGCGGCGGCCGCCTCGCCCGGCCCGTTCACCTCGCAGCCCATCACCGCGACCGCCACCTCGCCCTTCAAGGTGCCGAGCCGCTTCTCGACGCGCTCGGCGATGGGGATCATGTCGACCGAGCAGCGGCCGCAGGTCGGGCAGGAGGTCATCGTCGCGCCGCCGAACTTGAGGCCGAGCGACTTGAGCAGCAGGCGCGCGACGCGCACCTCCTCGACCGGATCGGCGGTGAGCGAGACGCGGATGGTGTCGCCGATCCCCTCGCCGAGCAGGATACCGAGCCCGGCGGCGCTCTTCACCGTGCCGGCGAGGAGCGTCCCCGCCTCGGTCACGCCGAGGTGGAGCGGGTACTCGAAGCGCTGCGAGAAGAGCCGGTTCGCCTGCACCGTCATGGCGACGTCGTGCGCCTTCAGCGAGACCTTGATCTCCCGGTAGCCCTCGTCCTCGAGGAAGCGGATGTGGCGCTCGGCGCTCTCGACCATGCCCTCCGCGGTGGGCCAGCCGTGCTTCTCGACGATGTCCTTCTCGAGCGAGCCCGCGTTCACGCCGATGCGGATGGGCACGAGCCGCTCGCGCGCAGCCTTCACGACCTCGCGCACGCGCTCGCGCGCGCCGATGTTGCCGGGGTTGAGGCGGATGCCGTGCATGCCCGCCTCGATCGCGGCGAGGGCGAGGCGGTAGTCGAAGTGGATGTCGGCGACGAGCGGCACCGGCGAGGCGCGCACGATCGCGGCGAGCGACCCCGCCGCGTCCTTGTCCGGCACGGCGAGGCGGACCACGTCCGCGCCCGCCTCGGCGAGCGCGCGGATCTGGGCGAGCGTCGCCGCGGCGTCGGCGGTCTGGGTGGTCGTCATCGACTGGACGGCGATGGGGGCGCCGCCGCCGATGGCCACGTTGCCCACCCGGATGCCCCGCGTCCTCCGCCGCTCGCCGAGCGTCGCCGCCGCACCCTGCCCGTATCCGCCCATGCCTGGAGGTCCTCTCTCTCCGCCCCGAAAAGGCGAGGCGGCCGGCCCTCTATCTAGGGCACGGCCGCCTGCGGTGCAAACCGAGCCGTCGGCTCGACGGGGGGCTACTTCTTGCCCGCGCTCGCCAGCTCCTCGTCGATGATCTTCTTGAACGCGTCCATCGGCTGGGCGCCGCTCAGCATGCGGCCGTTGATGAAGAACGCCGGCGTGCCGGAGACGCCCGCCTCCTCGCCCGCCTTCTTGTGACCCTCGACGATGCTCGCCTTCTCGCCGGAGTCGAGGCACTTGTCGAACTTGGCCTGGTCGAGCTTCAGCTCGCCCGCGTAGCGCTTCAGGTCGGGGACGTCGATCTTGTTGCCCGAGCCGAACAGCTTCTCGTGCATGTCCCAGTACTTCCCCTGGTCCTCGGCGCAGTGGGCCGCCTCGGCCGCCTTGGGCGCGCGCGCGTGCATCGGGAGCGGGAAGTCGCGGTACACGAGCCGGATCTTGTCCGGGTAGGCGTCGAGCACCTGCTTCACGGTGCCCTCGGCGCGCACGCAGAACGGGCACTCGAAGTCGGAGAACTCCACGATCGTGACCGGCGCCGCCTGCGGCCCCTTCGCCGGGCCGGTCGCCGCCACCTGGACCTTCGGCGGCTCGTAGGCCGGCAGGAGCACCTCCACCTTCGCGTCCTTCTTGAGCTGCTCGTAGTAGTCGGCGAGGAGCCCCTGCGCCTTCTGGTTCTTGATGAAGCGCACGATCTCCGGCTTCACCTGGTCGAACGGCGGGAGCTGCTGGCCGCCGGCCTTGGCGCGGTCGTACAGCGCGCGGGCCTCCTCGTCGGAGGGCTCGGCCACCTTCGCGCCGATCTCCTTCTGGACCATCTCCTCCGGCGTGACGTTCTGGGCCTTCGCCTTCTCCTCGACGATGCGCTTGCGGATCATCGCCTCGAGCGCCTGGCGGCGGAGCTGGTACTTCTGCTCCTGGTACTGCTGCTCGAGCTGGGAGAGGTCACGCTTCACGAGCTCGTCGAGCTCGCCGGCGGTGATCGTCTGGCTGCCGATCTTGGCGACGGGCGCGCTCGGGTCCTGCTTCTGCGCCTGACCGTTCGACGCCTGCTGCGCCGGGCGGGGGGACTGGCACGCCGCGAGCGCGAGCGCGAGCGCGGCGACGACGAGGTGACGGCTCTTCATGGGGCGGAGCTCCGGAGGAGATAGGCTTTCGGGGGTACTCTTGAACCGGGGAGATTCGGTCAAAATGCCGAGGAGGTCAACGCATTTGCCCGCCGCCGAGCGAGACGTCTGGGACCCCGATCGCTACGCGCGCTTCGCCGACGAGCGGCGCGCGCCGTTCCTCGATCTGCTCGCGCTCGTCGAGCCACGCTCCGCCATGCGCGTGGTCGATCTCGGCTGCGGCACGGGCGAGCTCACGCGCCTCGCGCACGAGCGGCTCCGCGCGCGCGAGACGGTGGGCGTGGACGCGTCCGCCGCGATGCTCGCCCGCGCGGCGACGCACGCGGGCGGCGGCCTCGCCTTCCGGCAGGGAGATCTCGCGGCGGTGGATGACGGACCGTACGACCTCGTCCTCTCGAACGCGGCGCTCCACTGGATCCCGGACCACGAGGCGCTCCTCCCCCGGCTCGCCGCGCTGCTCGCGCCCGGCGGGCAGCTCGCGCTGCAGATCCCCGCGAACGAGGAGCACCCGTCGCACGCGATCGCCCGCGCGGTCGCGCGCGAGCCGGACCTCGCCGCGTCGCTCGGCGGCTTCGTGCGCGAGAGCCCGGTGCTCGCGCCCGAGGCCTACGCGCAGCTCCTCTGGCGGCTCGGGCTCGAGGCCCGGCGCGTGCGGGTGGAGATCTACGGCCACCCGCTCCCCGAGCCGGGCGCGGTGGTCGACTGGGTGCGCGGGACGCTGCTCACCGACTACGAGCGGCGCCTCCCACCCGAGGCGTACGCGCGCTTCCTCGAGCGCTACCGGGCGCGCCTCCTCGAGGCGCTCGGCGACGCGCGACCCTTCCTCTACACGTACCGGCGCGTCTTCCTCTGGGCGCGGCGCTCGGCCGCGCCCTGACGCGTGGCGCGGGCCGCCCCGCGCACAGAACCTTCCCCATGACACCCGGGCTCTCAGGGGATAAACAACCGTCCGCCCAAGCGAGGGAACCCATGGCTCAGCACGAGAGGCTCGTCATCATCGGCAGCGGACCGGCCGGCTACACGGCCGCCCTCTACGCCGCGCGCGCCAACCTGAACCCGCTCCTCTTCGAGGGGATGCAGCCTGGCGGGCAGCTCACCATCACGAGCGAGGTCGAGAACTTCCCCGGGTTCCCCGAGGGCATCCTCGGGCCCGAGCTCATGGAGCTCCTGAAGAAGCAGGCGGAGCGCTTCGGCACGCGCTTCGAGATGGGCGAGGTGACGCGCGTGGATCTCTCGCGGCGCCCGTTCCAGCTCTGGCAGGACGACCGGCTCTTCACCGCGGACGCGGTGGTGATCGCCACCGGCGCGACCGCGAAGTGGCTGCAGATCCCCTCCGAGAAGGCGTACCAGGGCCGCGGCGTCTCGGCGTGCGCGACCTGCGACGGCTTCTTCTTCCGCGGCGTGGAGGTCGCGGTCGTCGGCGGCGGCGACACCGCCATGGAGGAGGCCATCTTCCTCACGAAGTACGCGACGAAGGTCCACGTGATCCACCGCCGCGGCGAGCTGCGCGCCTCCAAGATCATGCAGGACCGCGCGCTGAAGAACCCGAAGATCGAGCTCGTGCTCGACACCGTCATCGACGAGATCCTGGGCGACGCCAAGGCGGTCACGGGCGTCCGCCTGCGCTCCACGAAGGACGGCTCGACGCGCGAGCTGCCGCTGAAGGGCGTCTTCATGGGGATCGGGCACGAGCCGAACACCCAGATCTTCCGCGGCCAGCTCGCCATGAACGACGTCGGCTACCTCGAGGTGAAGAGCCCCTCGACGGCGACGAGCGTGAAGGGCGTGTTCGCGGCCGGCGACGTCGCCGATCCGAGCTACCGCCAGGCGATCAGCGCGGCCGGGTCGGGCTGCATGGCCGCCATCGACGCGGAGCGGTTCCTCGGCGAGCACGCGACGGAGAACTGGGACTGAACCGATGAAGATGATCGACGTCGGCGCGAAGCCGAAGACGGAGCGCGTCGCGGTCGCGCGCGGGTTCGTGGCGATGTCCGCCGAGACGGTCGCGCGCGTCGAGCGCGGCGACGTCGAGAAGGGCGACGTGCTCGCCGCGGCGCGGCTCGCCGGCGTCATGGCCGCGAAGAAGACGCCGGAGCTCGTGCCGCTCTGCCACCCGATCGCCCTCTCCGCCGTGGACGTCGAGGCGGAGCCGGGGCCGCGCGGCGTCGCCGTCTCGGCGACCGTGCGCACGGTGGACCGCACCGGGGTCGAGATGGAGGCGCTCGCGGCCGTCGCCGCCGCGTGCCTCACCATCTACGACATGCTGAAGCGGTACGAGAAGGGCATGCGCATCGAGGGGCTGGAGCTCGTCGAGAAGAAGGGCGGCCGGAGCGGCCACTGGCGCCGCGACGCCGGCGCCGCCGCTGCCCCTGCGCCCACGCCGGCAAGCCGCGTCCGC
>NZ_JALCZB010000039.1:0-42177 GCF_022690745.1 Anaeromyxobacter sp. SG64
GGCGCGCTCGCAGGCGGAGGTCGCGGGCACGGTCGCCCGGCTGGTCGCGCGCGGCCCGGGCGCCGTCGCGCCGGGGGCGCCCGGCGAGCGGGTGGGGGAGGCCGCCGCGGCCCTCGCGGCGGAGTGGGGGAACGCGCCGCTCGTCCGCGCCCGTCACACCCGCCCGTTCGTCAAGATCCAGGACGGCTGCGACGCGCGCTGCAGCTACTGCGTCGTGCCGCTCGCGCGCGGCGGCTCGCGCTCCCTCCCGCTCGACGAGGCGCTCCGCCGGCTGGCGCTGCTCGGCGCGCGCAACCCCGAGCTCGTCCTCACCGGCGTCCACCTCGGCGCGTACGGCCGCGATCTCTCCCCGCGCTCCTCGCTCGCGGAGCTCGTCCGCGCGGCCGTCCACGGTGGGCTCGCGGCGCGGCTCCGCCTCTCCTCGATCGAGCCGCTGGAGGTCCCGCAGGAGCTCCTCGCCGACCCCGAGGTGACTCCTTCACTGTGCGCGCACCTTCACCTGCCGCTCCAGAGCGGCTCGGATCGCGTCCTCGCCGCCATGCGCCGGCCGTACCGCGCAGACGGCTACCGCCGCGCCGTGCTCGAGGCGGCCGCGCGCCTCCCCGGCGCGTGCCTCGGCGCCGACGTCCTCACCGGCTTCCCCGGCGAGACCGACGCGGACCACCGCGCCACCGTCGCGCTCGTCGAGGCGCTCCCGCTCGCGTATCTCCACGTCTTCCCGTTCTCGCCGCGGCCCGGCACGGACGCCGCGGCGCTCCCCGGCGCAGCGCCCGCGGCGGTCGCTCGGGCCCGCGCGCGGGAGCTCATCGCCCTGTCCGACCGCCGGTGGCGGGCCTTCCTCGGCGGCCTGCGCGGCCGGGAGCTGGAGGTCGTGGTCGAGCGGGTGGAGGACGGCGTCGCGCGGGGCACCTCGCGCGAGTACGCGACGGTGCGGTGGGCGGCCGATCCGGCGGCAGGCGACGCGCGCGGCGCCCTCGTCCGCGTCCGGGTCCGCGGCGACGACGGGGAGGTCTGCGGGGGCGTCCGGACGGACCCACCTCCGCGCTCTTCGTGACGCCCCGCCGAGGCCCGGCCGGAACCTTGCCCTCGTGGGCCGTCCGGCCTAATCCATGCGCCATGCTGCTCCCCGACGGCCGCCAAGTCCCGGACCTCCCGCTCGATCGCGCCGTCGTCGACCGCTGCCGCGCGCTCGCCGACCAGGTCACCGCCCAGGTGCTGGAGTTCGTGGGCCGCCACTCGACCGTCTCGATCGAGCGCACGGTGCTGCGCCTCTACGGCCTGCACGACGCCGGCCCGCGCGGCGTGCCGCTCGTGAACCTCGCGGTGGACGCGCTCCACGAGAAGCGGCTCCTCGGGCGCGGCGCGGCCTACTGGATGGGCTACGCGCTGCGGCGCGGCGCGACCGATCCGATGGGTGTCGTCGAGCGGCTCGTGGCGCTGCCCTCGAGCCCCGAGCCGCTCCCCGAGGCGGAGGAGCGGGCGATGCTCGAGGAGATGCGCCGCGAGGCGCGCGCGAACGTGGACGAGCTCCGCGCCCGCGTCCGCCGGCGCGACGCGCTCAGGGACGAGCTGGGCGTCGGCCCGCGGCCCCACAAGTACCTCATCGTCGCGACCGGCAACATCCACGACGACGTGGAGCAGGCCCTCGCGGCGGCCCAGTCCGGCGCCGACGTCATCGCGGTGATCCGCTCGACGGCGCAGTCGCTCCTCGACTACGTGCCGCACGGCGCCACGACCGAGGGGTACGGCGGCACGTACGCGACGCAGGAGAACTTCCGCATCATGCGCGAGGCGCTCGACGACGAGTCGCGCCGCCTCAGGCGCTACGTGCACCTCACGAACTACTCCTCCGGGCTCTGCATGCCGGAGATCGCGTTCGCCGCGGCGTGGGAGCGGCTCGACATGCTGCTCAACGACGCGATGTACGGCATCCTCTTCCGCGACATCAACATGAAGCGGACGCTCTGCGATCAGTACTTCTCGCGCCGCATCTGCGCGCTCGCGGACGTCGTCATCAACACCGGCGAGGACAACTACATCACCACCGCGGACGCGGACGAGGCGGCGCACACCGTCATCGCCTCCCAGTTCGTGAACGAGAGCTTCGCCCACCGCGCCGGCCTCCCCGACCGGCTCATCGGCCTCGGCCACTCCTTCGAGATCGATCCGGCGCGCGAGGACACCGTCGCCCGCGAGTTCGCGCAGGCGCTCCTCGTCCGCACCCTCTTCCCGGAGGCGCCCATCAAGTACATGCCGCCCACGAAGCACAAGCAGGGCGACATCTTCTTCAGCCACGCGTACGACGTCATGGCGGACGTCGTGGGCTACGTGACGGGGCAGGGGATCCAGCTCCTCGGCATGATGACCGAGGCGATGCACAACCCCTTCCTCATGGATCGCTACGTCGCGCTGAAGAGCGCCGACTACGTCTACCGGGCCTGGCGCTCGATGGGCGCGGAGATCACGTTCCGCCCCGACGGCATGGTGCAGCGCCGCGCCCAGGAGACGCTCCGCGAGGCGCTGGCGCTCCTCGAGGAGGTCGCCCGCGACGGGCTCTTCCGGGCCATCGGGAAGGCGCGCTTCGGCGACGTCGCGCGCGAGGAGGACGGCGGCAAGGGGCTCGCCGGCGTCCTCGAGCGCGGCCCCCGCTACTTCAACCCGTTCCTCGAGATCATGGAGGCGAGATGAGCCACTCCGCGTTTCCGCGCGCCACCCGCGCCGCCCTCGTCCTCTGCGTCGCCGTCGCGACGCTCTCCGGGTGCGCCACCGTCCGCCAGGCGCTCTCGCCCGCGCCGAGGGGCGTGCCGAGCGGGAGGGACGGCTGGCTCGTCTACTCGGTCCACGCCCTCCGCTTCGAGGCGCCCGCGGCCTGGGGGGCGTCCGGCGGCGAGCAGCACCTCACCCTCGAGGCGCCGGACGGCAGCGCGCGGATGGAGATCTCGACGCCGGGCACGAGCTACGCCGACGAGCAGGCCTGCCTCGCCGGCGCCGAGGAGTTCCTGAAGCGCGGAGCGGCGCTCGAGCGCGTGCGCCGGCACCCGACCCGCCTCGCCGGCGTCAGCGCCGTCACGCTCGAGGGCGACTCCGGCGGCTGGCACGTCTGGGCGTACGCGGCCTGCGACGGCGGCACCCAGTACCAGCTCTTCTTCACCGCGCGCTCGCCCGCGGCCGCCGAGGCGGTGGAGGCGTACCGCACGCTCGTGCAGAGCGCGAAGATCGGAGGGCAGGCGTGAGGCCGCGCGACTGGGAGCCCGGGCAGATCGTCCGGCCCTACGGCGACCGCCGCGACGACGGCGTCGTGCAGCTCTCGTTCGTCCTGCCCGTGCCGCCGGGGGAGCGCGCGCGGGAGGCCGCGGCCGAGCTCGCCCGCAAGATGGGGATGGACCAGGTGCACGTCGCCTCGATGGAGCCGGCGGCGGAGCAGTACACCTTCTTCGTCGTCTACGGCCGGACCTCGGTCTCGGTGGACTACGCCGCGCTCTCCGTCCCCGAGGTGGTCGTCCGGAAGAAGGGCTTCGACGAGCTGAACGAGTACGCGCTGCGCGAGGTCGGGCGGCGGATGGTGGTCATCGGCGCGTGCACCGGCTCCGACGCGCACGCGGTCGGGATCGACGCGATCATGAACATGAAGGGCTTCGCCGGCGACTACGGGCTCGAGCGCTACGCCTGCTTCGAGGCGGCGAACCTCGGCGCGCAGGTGGAGAACGCCCAGCTCGCGCGTGTCTGCAAGGAGCGGGAGGCGGACGCGGTGCTTGTCTCGCAGGTGGTGACCCAGCGCGACGTCCACAAGGAGAACGCGCGGCAGCTCCTCCGCGAGCTCGAGCGGCTCGGGATCCGCGGCCGGGTGACGGCGATCCTGGGCGGGCCGCGCATCGATCACCGCCTCGCCGTCGAGCTCGGCTACGACGCCGGCTTCGGCCCGGGCACGAGGCCGTCGGAGGTGGCGAACTTCATCGTCGGCGCGGTGCTGAAGCGCATGGGCAAGGAGATGCACTGATGCCGCTGCACGAGAAGGTGACCCTCCGGCTGCGCATGTCCCAGG
This sequence comes from Anaeromyxobacter sp. SG64, assembly GCF_022690745.1. Taxonomy (NCBI): domain Bacteria; kingdom Pseudomonadati; phylum Myxococcota; class Myxococcia; order Myxococcales; family Anaeromyxobacteraceae; genus Anaeromyxobacter; species Anaeromyxobacter sp. SG64. The sequence goes on from NZ_JALCZB010000039.1 coordinate 4,043, forward strand.
CGGACGCGCACTACGGCGGCGCGCTCGTCGACGGCGCGCGGATGCTCGCGCTCTTCGGCGACGTGGCGACGGAGCTCCTCATCCGCCACGACGGCGACGAGGGGCTGTTCCGCGCGTACGACGCGGTCGAGTTCCTCGCGCCCGTCCACGCCGGCGACTACGTCGAGGCCGAGGGCGAGATCGTGAAGGCGGGGAACACCTCGCGCGCGATGCGGTTCGAGGCGCGGAAGGTCGTCTCGCCTCGCCCGGACCTGTCCGACAGCGCCGCCGAGGTGCTCGCGCCGCCGGTGGTGGTCTGCCGGGCGACCGGCACCTGCGTCGTCCCCAAGGACAAGCAGCGGTTCCCGAGGTAGAGGTGCGTTGATCCGGCGACATCCGTCATGAACGGGCGAGGGCGCGGCCCGTTGCGGTAGGAGGAGCCACGATGGCCGAGAAGGTGATCGTCACCGCCGCCGTGGTCGGCGCAGAGGTGACGCGCGAGCAGAACCCCGCCGTGCCCTACACGCCCGCCGAGATCGCGCGGGCCGCCGTGGACGCTTGGCGCGCCGGCGCCGCGGCGGTCCACCTGCACGCGCGCTGGCCGGACGGCCGCGCCTCGCAGCGGCCCGAGCACTTCCGCGAGATCATCAACCGCATCCGTCAGGCGGGCAGCGACGTCGTGATCCAGTGCTCCACCGGCGGCGCGGTCGGCATGTCCGTGGACGAGCGGCTCGGCTCGCTCGTGGACGGCGCCGAGATGGGCACCCTCAACCTCGGCACGATGAACTTCGGGGACGAGGTCTTCCAGAACGCGCGGCCCGACATCGTCCGGATCGCCGGGCGGCTGCGCGAGCGTCGCCTCGTCCCGGAGTGCGAGGTCTACGACGCGGGGATGCTCGACACGCTCCGCTGGCTCCTCGAGAAGGGCCACCTCGCCGCGCCCTATCACGTGCAGTTCGTGCTCGGCGTGCCGGGCGGCATGTCCGCGAGCGAGCGCAACGTCCGGTTCCTGCTCGAGGGGCTGCCGGAGCCCACCCACTGGAGCATCGCCGGCGTGGGGCGGTTCCAGCTGCCCATGGCCGAGCTCGCGCTCGCGCTGGGCGGCCACGTGCGCGTCGGCCTGGAGGACAACCTGTACGCCGCGAAGGGCGTCCTCGCGAAGGGCTCGGACGCGCTCGTGTCGCTCGCGGTGGACCTGGCCGCGCGCGCCGGGCGCGAGCTCGCGACGCCGGCGGAGGCGCGGCGCATCCTCGGCATCGCCTGAGGTGCCGCCCGGGGAGGGCCCGGCCGCGGGCCGCGCTCGCTCCGGCGGCGCGGGCGGGGCGTCGCGTGTCAAGCCGGCGCGTCGCTTGACCGACCCGCGGGGCCGAGGCTAGCTTCCGCTCCCTCTCCCGGGGAAACGCATGACGAAGGCGGAGCTCATCGAGAAGGTGCAGGCGGCTCACGGCGATCTCTCGCGGCGCCAGGTGGGCCTGCTCGTGGACACGCTCTTCGAGCACCTCGCGAAGGGCATCCGCAAGGACAAGCGGTTCACGATGCCCGGCTTCGGCACCTTCGCCGTGAAGAAGCGCGCCGGCCGCGTCGGTCGCAACCCGCGCACGGGCGCCGAGATCCGCATCGCCCCCACCAAGACCGTCGGCTTCAAGCCGGCGCCCGAGCTCAAGAAGTCGCTCTGAGGAGCCTCTCGTGACGACCCTCGCCGCCTGGCTCTCCGCGTTCCGGACCCTGCACGAGAAGGCCCGCAAGGGCACGCTCGTGGGGATCGAGCGGGACGACTACCACGCCGGCCGCGACGAGCTCGCGCGCGCCCTCCTCGCGGCGCAGCGGCTCACGGTCGCCCAGGGGCAGCCGCCGCGCCAGGCGATCCGCGTCGCGCGCGCCCTCCAGCTCGATCTCGATCTCCTCACCTCGCGTGAGCGCGCCATCACGCTCGACCTCTCGACCGGGGGCTTCTCCTGCCTCCTCGCGAAGGCGCCGCCGCTCGGCGACGAGGCCCGCTTCTCGCTGCGGCTGCCCGGCGCCGAGGCGCTCTCCGGCCACGCGCGCGTCACCGACGCGAAGCCGAACGCGGGCAACGTCCGCGTCTCGTTCCAGATGATCGGGCTCTCGCCCGAGGAGCGCGAGCGCGTCGAGCTGTTCGTGTTCGACACGCTGCTCGCGCAGCTCGCGCCGTAGCTGGCCGTCGCTTCGCGGCGCCGTCCGGGCCGCACGTCGGGACGCGGCCGGGCGGCTCCTCTCGACGGCCCGCTGGTCCCAGAAAAGACCGCGGGGCGCCCCCGTCGCCGGAGACACCCCGCGGGACCGCTGCGGCCCACCCGCTGCGGCTCAGCGCTTCGCCAGGAGCTCGATGTCGGCGTCGAGCTGGAACGACCACATCCAGTCGCTGCCGCCCGGCTGCACCTTCGAGTTGAGGAAGAACACCGGCCCGGTGAGCAGCGCCACGGACGGCGTGAAGTAGAACGCGGCGCCCGCGCCCACCGCGCCGAGCGCGCTCTTCCCGGTCATCACGTCGGCCGAGGGGACGATCTTCTGCAGGCCGGGCGCGCCGATCTTGAGCTCCGGCCCCGTCCAGCTCGCCATGAAGCCGGCGTTCTCCTTGCCGCCGTTCTCGTCCACGAGCAGCTTGTCGTTGAGGCCGTAGTACCCGCCGACCGCGAGCGTCCCGACGACGGGGAACGTCTTCGACGCCGTCGCGTGCAGGATGTCGTAGTCGTTCACGTCCTTCTCGAACCCGAGGCTCTGGATCCCGAAGGACAGCCCCGGCGCGACGGCGCCGAGCGCGCCCTCCGGCACGGCGAGCTTCGCGTTGAGGAGGAACCCGTTCTTCGTGAACCCCGGGTAGAACAGATCGAACCCGATCTCGCCCTGCAGCTTCTCGAACGGCAGCACGCCGAGCGTGAGGCCGGTGTCGATCTGGTAGGCGCCGCGCTCGGCGAAGTACGTGTCGTACGTGAGGTGCGGCACGAGGTACGGCTGCACGTAGGTCGTCGCCGGGCTCCAGAACACGGTGGAGGGCGTGGCCAGGGCAGCGGGGGCGGCGACGACGAGCGCGGTGAGGACGAGCGCCTTCAGGACGGTCTTCATCGAGGATCTGTCTCCGGGGTGTGTGGGAGCTGCGACGGGACTACGCCGCGGTGGTGCCCGCGGGCTGGGGAGCCGCGATCGGCGGCGCGTGGTGAGGGCTGGCGGCGCCCGACGACGACTCGAGATCGGTCGAGATGTACCCGCGCTCGCCGGCCTCGGCCTGATCGAGGCCGGTCCACTCGTCCTGCTCGTCGGCGCGCAGCGGCGTGACGAGCGCGACGAGCTTGAAGAGCCCGAACGAGAGGACTCCCGAGTAGATCATCGTCACCGCCACGCCGAGCGCCTGCTTCCCGACGAGGGCGAGGCTGCCGTCGGCGCCGGCGGAGTTCACGGCGGTCGAGGCGAGCGCCCCGGTGAGGAGCGCGCCGAGCGTCGCGGCGACCCCGTGGACGGCGAAGACGTCGAGCGAGTCGTCGAGCCCGAGGCGCGGGCGCAGGCGCACCGCGCCGAACGAGGCCAGCGCGGCGAGGCCGCCCATGAGGAGGCTGGAGACGGGCTGGATGAACCCCGCGGCGGGCGTGATGGCGACCATGCCCGCGACCGCGCCGGAGGCGAGCCCGACGCCGGACATCTTGCCGTAGAGGAACAGCTCGAGGAGCCCCCAGGTCAGCGCCGCGGCCGCCGGGGCGAAGAACGTGTTCACGAAGCCGGTGGCGGCGAGGCCGTTCGCGGCGAGCGCGCTGCCGCCGTTGAACCCGAGCCAGCCGAACCAGAGCAGCCCCATGCCGAGGATCGCGAACGGCACGTTGTGCGGCATCACGGACGGCATCCGCAGGCCGCGGCGCTTGCCGATGAGGATCGCGCCCACGAGCGCCGCGGACGCGGCGTTGATGTGCACCACGGTCCCGCCGGCGAAGTCGAGCACGCCGAGGCCGCGCAGCCAGCCGCCCGGCGCCCAGACCCAGTGCGCGACCGGCGCGTAGACGACGAGGCTCCAGAGCGCGACGAACAGGATGTACGCCTTCATCCGGACGCGCTCGACGATCGCGCCGGAGATGAGCGCGGGGGTGATCACCGCGAACATCGCCTGGAACAGCATGAAGGCCGAGTGCGGGACGGTCGCCGCGAGCGACGCCTCGGGCGCGTCGCCGACGCCGCGCAGCCCGAGCCAGCCGAGACCGCCGACCACCTTGTCGAGCGCGCCTCCCGGGGAGAAGGCGAGGCTGTAGCCCACGAGCGCCCAGATGACGCCCGCGATGCCCATCACCACGATCGACAGGTTCATGGTGTGGACGACGTTCTTGGAGCGGACGAGCCCGCCGTAGAAGAAGGCGAGCCCGGGGGTCATGAGCATCACGAGGCCGGCGCTGACGAGCACAAGCGCGGTGTCGCCGGTGTCGACCCGGTCGGCCGCGAAGGCGGCGGCGGGCAGCGTGGCGGCGATGGCGAACAGCAGCAGCTTTCTCAAGGTGTCCTCCGGTGGGCGGGGGGCAGGGGTGAGTGAGTCCGGACGGGTCGCTCTGCAGCCGACATGCCGGCGGAGAAACGCCTGCGAAGCGCGCATTCCCGCGGGTCTGGGGCAGGCGCTGCCCGGGCCCGAGGCACGCCCTGCCGCGCGGTCGTGCACGGGCGGGCGACGCTGACACCGCCCAGGCAGGCGGGCGCGCGGCCGCGGCGCGCCGGCGCGACGCGCGGGCGGTACTCACTCAGGGTGAGGTCGGACGCTGGCGCCGCCGGAGAAGCCCCCGGGGCGCGCCTCGCCGCGGGAGCGAGCTCCCCCGACGGTCTCGCCTCAGCGCCGCGTCGAGGCCGTGCGGCTCGTGGGCCGCTTCACGGGAGCGGCGCTCTTCGCGCGCTTCGCCGGGGCGGCGCCGGACTTCTTCTTGGCGGCCGCCGCCTTCGCCTTCGCGGCGGGCTTCACGGCTGGGCGCTTCGCGGTCGCCGTCTTCGCCTTCGCCGCGGGGGCCTTGGCGGAAGGCTTCGGCGCGGGGCGAGCGGGAGCCACGGCGGGGGGCGGGGGAGGCGGGGCGGGCGCCACGGCGGGGAGCACGGGCGGGTCGTCGTCGCTGGCGCTGCGGATCCCCGCGGGCGCGCCCTCCACCGCGCGGTAGGGCCCGCGCTGCGCCGCCTCGACGGCGGCGGCACGCTCCGCCCAGCTCCGCGAGCTCGCGTCGAGCGCGGCGGCGTCGAGCGCCGCGTCTGCGCCGGCGCGATCCCCGGCCCGCAGGCGCAGCGCCGCGAGGTGGAGCGCGGCGCGGCCACGCTCGGGTCCGGGAGTCCGCTCACGATCCTCGAGGACGCGTCGCAGCGCGGTCGCGGCCTCGCCGTCCGTGGCGTGTCCGGCGAGCGCGAGCTTCGCGAGCCCGAAGGCGGCGCGGGGGTGCATCGGGGACGCGGAGAGCGCCGCCCCGTAGGACGCGCGGGCGGCGCCGAGATCGCGGCGCGTGCGGCGAAGGATGTCGCCGCGGAGCGCGAGGGCGGCGGGCGCGCCGGCCTCGGCGGCCGACTGGACCGGCTCCACGGCGGCGGCGATGTTGCCGGCGAGCAGGGCGATCCGCCCGGAGATCACGCGCGCCTCGGGCAGCGCGCCGGCGCGGACCGCCGCCGTCATCGCGTCCCCCGCCTCCCGCCGTCCGAGCGCGAGGGCCGCGGCCGCGAGGCTCGCCCGCGGCGGGACCTCGTCGGCCCGCATGGGCTCCACGAGCAGGAGCTCCGCCGTGCGCCCCGCCGAGGCGTCGCGGTAATCGGTCGCGAGCATCGCGAGCGCGAACGCCCGCGCCCCGCCGGCGTCGAGGGGATCGAGCTGGGCGAGGGGCTCGAGCAGCGTCGCGGCGCCCCGGTAGCCGGCTGCGGTGTCGAGTCGCAGCAGGGTGTCGGCGCGCGCGAGCCCGTCCTGCAGCACGGCCCGTCGGTGGTGGGTGCGGTAGCCGAGGAGCCCGCCCGCGAGGAGCGTCAGGACTGCGACGACGGCGCCGGCAAGGAGCAGCTTCCGCCGCGGCACGCGGGCGGAGCGCAGGGGCTCGTCCCCGGTCGGCACGTCGACGGCGTCGAACTCCTCGTCATCGAGCTCCGGAGGGAGCTCGTGAAAGCTCTCGCTCGAGAGCGGTTCGTCGGACGCTTCGGAAGGGTCGATGAGCGGAGATCTGGGCATCGGAGCAGGGAGGGCAGGCGACCCGCGAAGGGTAGCGCCCTCGACCCGCCAGGGCCAAAAAACGGATCGCGCCCGAGCCGGAATCCCGGCGCGGGCGCGTCGTAACTGTCCGGCGAGAGAGCGGAACGGGTGTGGTTACCCGCCCTTCTCCTCGCGCTCGTCCTCGCGCGCAACGCCAGACAGCACGTCGTTGACGGAGGGGAACCGCATGATCTCGCCCCGGGCGATGCGCCAGGCCTGCTGGACGATCCACGACAGCGAACGGTCCTGCCGGTTCGCCTCAGCCTGGATCTCGTTCAGCATGTCCTCGGGGAAGTACAGGGACTGCTTGCGCTTGTCAGTGCCGGGCATCGGTACTCCGTGCTGTGGGACAACCGCGACCTTGTACGCTGGCCCGCGCCTGGGGTCAAGCGCTCGTCCACCTCGGCCGGGGAGGTAGGGCGGACGGAGCGTGGAACCGCTGGATGAGGCGCTCCACGTCACCGCGGATGGACGGCCTTGACGCTGAGCGGAACGCATGAGCGTGGTTCGCGCAGGGTGTGCGCGGCGCGGGTGCGAGCGAAGTCTGCCGGGAAAAAGAGGAGAGCCGGCATTGCTGCCGGCTCTCCGTGGGCCCAGAGGGGGAGGGGGGGGACCCCTAGGCCCAGCGCCTGTAAGTTGTCTCACGCCCTGCCGACGTCAACGCCTGGCACCCAACATCGCATTCCCGCTCAGAAATCGCAATCCTGTCGCGGGCCTGCGCGGTGTGCCTCCCTCGCGTGCTTTGCCTCCATAACCGCGCGCCCGCCGCCTTCATTCCCGGTTGTCGCGCCTCGTCCCGGAGTTCGCGCGGGTACTATAGAAGCCCGCGCCTGAGGGCGCCGCACCGTGCGCACGAGAATCCATCCTTACCCGGCCGCCGTGCTGGCCACGATTCGCCGGCGACGGCTCCTCTCTCCCGGCGACCGCGTCCTCGTCGCCCTGTCGGGCGGCCCGGACTCGACCGCCCTGCTCGCCGCGCTCGCCGAGCTCCGCGACACGGGCTGTCTCCCATCCACGGGACTCGCCGCGCTGAACGTCGACCACGGACTCCGGCCGGGCGGGGCGGAGGACGCAGCCGCCGCCTCCGCCATCTGCGAGCGGCTGGGCATTCCCTTCGAGGCGGTCCGGGTGACCGTCGCCCCAGGCAACGTGCAGTCCGAGGCCCGCCGCGCCCGCTACGCCGCCCTCCGGGCCGCCGCGACCCGCGCGGGCGCGACACGCATCGCCACCGGCCACACCCGGACCGATCAGGCGGAGACGGTCCTCCTGCGGCTCATGCGTGGCGCGGGCGCGCGGGGACTGTCGGGCATCCCGCCTCGCCGAGGCCCGATCGTGAGGCCGCTCATCGACCGCTCACGCGAGGAGGGCCTCGAGTACCTCGCGGCGCGGGGGATCCCCTGGCGCGTCGATCCGACGAACGCGACGCCTCGCTTCGCGCGGAACAGGCTCCGGCTCGAGCTGTGGCCGGCGCTCACCGCGCTCGCGCCGGCGGCCGAGCGCGCCATCGCGCGCGCCGCCGATCTCGCGCGTGAAGACGAGCGGGCGCTCTCGCGCCTCGCGCGCGCGCTCGCCGGCGACGGCGCGAGCGTCGCGCTCGAGACGCTCCGCGGCGCGACGCCCGCGGTGCGGCGGCGCGTCGTCCGCCGGCTCTGGGCGCGGGCGACCGGGCAGCGCGGCTCGCTGGAGGCGAGACACGTCGAGGCGATCCTGTCGCTCGTGCGGCGCGAACGCCCGGGGAAGGTCACGCTGCCGGGTGGACGCCTCGCCCGCTGTCGGTACGGTCGGCTCGAGCTCCTCCCGTCCGAGCGCGCTCCCGAGGCAGGAACCCTCGCGCCCATCGAGGTCCGGGGCCCCGGAAGGTATGCGCTGCCGGAGCACAGGTGCGCCGTCGAGATCGAGTGCCTCCGGGAGGGCGCCGTGCCCTGGCCGCTCGCGCTCCGGACGCGGCGGCCGGGCGACCGCTGGCGCCCCGACGGAGGCCGCGGCTCCAAGACCCTCAAGCGCTGGCTCATCGATCGAAAGGTCCCCCGCGAGCGGCGCGACGGGCTGGTCCTCCTGGCGCGCGGGGCGGAGGTGGTGGCGATCCCGGAGCTGGCGGCCGTGGGCTCGGGCTTCGGCCCCACGGGCGCAGGGCTCGCCGTCCACCTGGTGAGCGACCCGTAGGACCGCCGGCCGCACTGCAAAAGGGGTGAGGGGCTGCTATAAGGTCCGCCTGGTCCGGAGCGCGGCTCGACGTGCAGGTCCGCGGAAGACGCGGCGAATCCCGTCGGTTTCGACGATCTGACGCTCCACCGAAGGGGAAAGAGAGCCTTGCGACAGTCCTACAAGACCGCCCTGCTCTGGGTCTTCTTGATCGTGATGTTCCTCGCGCTGTGGCAGCTGTTCCAGCAGCGCGGCGCTCAGGCGAAGCCCTACAACTGGTCGCAGTTCATGCAGAAGGTCGAGGCGGGCGAGGTGAAGGAGGTCCGCATCAAGGACCTCGACTACATCGGCCACCTCCGCGACGGCTCCGAGTTCGTCACGACGGGTCCCATCGACGCGTCCGCGACGATCGCCGAGAAGCTGCGCCAGCAGGGCGTGAACCTCTCGTTCGAGAAGCCCGAGCAGAGCTCGCTGTGGGTGACGGTGCTGCTCCAGTACCTCCCCCTCGTCTTCCTGTTCCTCCTGTTCTTCTTCTTCATGCGCCAGCTGCAGTCCGGCGGCGGGAAGGCGATGAGCTTCGGGAAGTCGAAGGCGAAGCTCATGACCGAGCACCACAACAAGATCACCTTCGCCGACGTCGCAGGGATCGACGAGTCGAAGGACGAGCTCGAGGAGATCATCTCCTTCCTCAAGGACCCCAAGAAGTTCACGCGCCTCGGCGGCCGGATCCCGAAGGGCGTGCTGCTCATGGGGCCGCCGGGCACCGGCAAGACGCTGCTCGCCCGCGCGGTCGCGGGCGAGGCGGGCGTGCCGTTCTTCTCCATCTCCGGCTCGGACTTCGTCGAGATGTTCGTCGGCGTCGGCGCCTCGCGCGTCCGCGATCTGTTCGAGCAGGGCAAGAAGAACGCGCCCTGCATCATCTTCATCGACGAGATCGACGCGGTCGGCCGCCACCGCGGCGCGGGCCTCGGCGGCGGGCACGACGAGCGCGAGCAGACGCTCAACCAGCTGCTCGTCGAGATGGACGGCTTCGAGTCGAACGAGGGCGTGATCCTCATCGCGGCCACGAACCGGCCCGACGTGCTCGATCCCGCACTGCTCCGGCCCGGCCGCTTCGACCGGCGCATCGTGGTGCCCCGCCCGGATCTCAACGGCCGGCTCGGCATCCTCAAGGTCCACACCAAGAAGACGCCGCTCGACACGGCGGTGGACCTCACGCAGATCGCGCGCGGCACGCCCGGCTTCTCCGGCGCGGACATCGAGAACCTGGTGAACGAGGCGGCGCTCTACGCCGCGCGGCGCAACAAGGAGAAGCTCGCGATCGAGGACTTCGAGTTCGCGAAGGACAAGGTCATCATGGGCACCGAGCGGCGCTCCATGATCATCTCCGAGAAGGAGAAGCGCACCACGGCGATCCACGAGGCGGGCCACGCGCTCGTCGCGAAGATCCTCCCGGGCACGGACCCCGTCCACAAGGTCACGATCATCCCCCGCGGCCGCGCGCTGGGCCTCACCCAGCAGCTCCCGCAGGAGGACCGGCTCAACATCTCCCAGGAGTACGCGCTCAACCAGGTCGCGATCCTCATGGGCGGCCGGCTCGCCGAGGAGATCACCTTCAGCCAGAAGACGACCGGCGCCGGCAACGACATCGAGGTCGCGACCAACCTCGCCCGCTCCATGGTCTGCGAGTGGGGCATGAGCGAGAAGATGGGCCCGCTCGCCTTCGGCAAGAAGGAGGGCGAGGTCTTCCTCGGCCGCGAGATGAACACGGTCCAGACCTTCTCCGAGCAGACCGCCCGCGACATCGACGCCGAGGTGCACCGCATCGTCTTCGAGCAGTACGACCGGGCGAAGCGCGTGCTCCTCGAGCACCAGACGATCCTCAACAAGATCGCCGACGCCCTCATCGAGTACGAGACGCTCGACGCGTCGGACATCGACCTGCTCGTCTCGGGCGGCTCGATCAGCCGTCCGCCGCCGCCGAAGCCGCTCGCCGCGGCCGCCGCCGAGAAGAAGAAGGGCGGCCTCCTCGACGCGGCCACGGCGCCCGTGCCGGCCAAGGCCTAGCGCGATGCGCATGCGGATCGGGGCCAGGCTCTTCGACGGGCCTGGCCCCTATCTCATGGGGATCGTGAACGCGACCCCCGACTCGTTCTCGGACGGCGGCCGGTTCCTCGACCCGGACCTGGCGGTCGCGCACGCGTTCCGGCTCGCCGAGGAGGGGGCGGACCTCGTCGACCTGGGCGGCGAGTCGACCCGGCCCGGCGCGCCGCCGGTGCCCGCGGACGAGGAGCAGAGGCGCGTGGTCCCGGTCGTCGCGGCCCTCCGCGCCCGCGGGTTCGCGCTCCCGATCTCCGTGGACACGACGAAGGCGACGGTCGCGCGCGCCGCGCTCGAGGCCGGCGCGGATCTGGTGAACGACGTGTCGGGCCTCGCCGATCCCGCGCTCGCGCGGGTCGTCGCGGAGGCGGGCGTCCCGGTCGTGCTCATGCACACGCGCGGGACGCCGGCGGACATGCAGTCGCGGGCGCGCTACGGCGACGTCGCCGCCGAGGTCCGCGCCGAGCTCGCCCTGGTGCTGCGGCGGGCCGAGGCGGCGGGTGTGGATCCGGAGCACACCATCCTCGACCCCGGCATCGGCTTCGCGAAGACGCCGGAGCACAACCTCGAGCTCCTCGCCCGGGTCGCAGAGCTGCGCGCGCTCGGACGCCCGCTCCTCGTCGGGCCCTCCCGCAAGAGCTTCATCGGCAAGGCCGCGGGCGCCCCCGTGGAGGATCGGCTGCCCGGAACGCTCGCGGCCGTGACGGCGGCGGTGCTCGCCGGGGTGGAGTGGCTGAGGGTCCACGACGTGGCGCCCGCTCGCCAGGCTGCCCGGGTGGCGGCGGCCATCCGGGACGCCGCGCGGCCCCGCTGACGAGTGCTCGGCTTGAAGTCGGCCTCACGGTAGACTGCCGCGCCCGGAGACCTCCGTTGCAATCCGTCCTCACGTTCCTCATCGGGCCGGACGCCACCGTCCGCGACGCGCTGCTCGCGCTCGTCGACGTCGCCGTCGTGGCGTTCCTCTGCTACCACGTGCTCCGCTTCATCCGGGGCACCCGCGCGACCGCGATCCTCGTCGGGCTCGCCCTCGTCGGCCTCGCGTACGCGGGCGCCGAGGGGGCCGGGCTCGCCACGCTCTCCTGGCTCCTCGGCCACTTCCTCAGCTACTCGTTCATCTTCGGCGTCATCGTGCTGTTCCAGGCGGACCTCCGGCGTGCGCTCGCCGAGCTGGGCCGCTCTCCGCGCCTGGCGCGGGTGGTGGCGAGGATCGTCCACGACGAGCGCGGCGCGCACGCCGAGCGGGTCGCGCGGATCGGCACGATCGACGCGGTGGTGAAGGCGGCCCTCGAGCTCGCCCGGCGGCGGGTGGGCGCCCTCGTCGTGGTCGAGCGGACCGCCGATCTCGCCGAGCTCGCCGGCTCCGGGTTCCGCCTCGACGCCGCGATCACGCCCGAGCTCCTCGTCGCGCTGTTCCAGCCCGCGAGCCCGATCCACGACGGCGCGGTCGTGGTGCGGGGGAGCCGGGCCGCCGCCGCGACGTGCCTGCTCCCGCTCTCCGCGGCGCCCACCGCGCTCGAGCTCGGCACGCGCCATCGGGCCGCCCTCGGCCTCGCCGAGGAGGTGGACGCCGCGGTGGTCGTCGTCTCCGAGGAGCGGGGCGAGATCTCCGTCGCGCTCGAGGGGACGCTGCACCGCGGGCTCGACGAGAAGCGCCTGCGCGCGCTGCTCTACGCCGCCGTCCTCGGCGCGGATCACGGCGGGGCGGGCGGTCTCGCCGCCGTCGCCCGGCCGGGGGAGGCGTCGCCCGCGAGGCGCCGGCAGGGAGGATCGCATGCGGCGCTCTGACGTCGCGCTCGCGCTCCTCGCCGTCGCGATCGCGCTCGCGCTCTTCGTCGTGGTGCGCGGCGAGCGGCGCGTCACCGCGGTCTACGCGGTGCCGGTCGAGGCGGTGCTTCCACCGCGCGTTCCGCCTCTCGACGCGCTCCCGGTCGAGGTCACCGTCGCGGTGAACGGGCCGTGGGCGCGCCTCCGGGTCCTCGACCCGGCGAGCCTCGGCCCCGTCCGCGTCGACGTCACGCGCGCCGGCGGCGGCCAGGTCGCGTGGCGCGCGCGGGCGGAGGCGCTGCGCCTCCCTCACGGCCTGCGCCTCGAGTCCATCACCCCCGCCCAGGGCACGATCGATCTCCGGCGGGACGCCCGTTGAACGCTCCTCCCTCAAACCCTAGGTTGCCTGCGATGCCCACCCGTGAACCCTCCCCGACGTCCCGCGCAGCCGTGAACGGCGCGGCGCGCGCGCGCCTCCCCCGCAACGAGGCGCGGAACACCCTGCGCGACGGCCTTTCCGGCAACGGCGCCCGGAGCCACGCGCCGGTCGCTCGCCGGCTGTTCGGCACCGACGGCGTGCGCGGCGTCGCGAACGTCCACCCGATGACCGCCGAGATGGCGCTCCAGCTCGGGCGGGCGCTCGCCTACGTGGTGCGGAACGGCTCGCACCGGCACCGCATCGTCATCGGCAAGGACACCCGCCTGTCGGGGTACATGCTCGAGCAGGCGATCGCCTCCGGGATCAGCTCGATGGGCGTGGACGTGATGCTCTCGGGCCCCCTGCCGACGCCCGGCATCGCGTTCCTCACCGAGTCGATGCGGGCGGACGCGGGCGTGGTCATCAGCGCGAGCCACAACCCGTACCAGGACAACGGGATCAAGTTCTTCTCGCGCGACGGGTTCAAGCTCCCCGACGCCGTCGAGCTCCAGATCGAGCAGCTCGTGCTCGGCGAGTCGGGCCTCGAGGAGTTCCACGCGCTCCGCCCGACGGCCACGCGCATCGGGAAGGCGAAGCGGATCGACGACGCCATCGGCCGCTACGTGGTGTTCCTCAAGTCGATCTTCCCGAAGAGCCTCACCCTCGACGGGCTCACCATCGTGGTCGACTGCGCCCACGGCGCGGCCTACCACGTGGCGCCGGCGGTGTTCGAGGAGCTCGGCGCCAAGGTCATCGCGCTCAACGTGAAGCCGGACGGGAAGAACATCAACGACGGGTGCGGCGCCGTTCACCCGGAGAGCATGGCGAAGGCCATCCAGAAGCACCGGGCGCACCTCGGCCTGGCGCTCGACGGGGACGCCGACCGCGTGATCCTGGCGGACGAGAACGGGCGCATCGTGGACGGCGACGCGGTCATGGCCCTCGTCGGGCGCGACCTCATCCACCAGAAGGCGCTCGCCAAGAAGACGGTGGTCGCGACGGTCATGTCGAACCTCGGCCTCGAGCGCGCCCTCGCCGGCGCGGGTGGCCGGGTGGTCCGGACGGCGGTGGGCGATCGCTACGTCGTCGAGGAGATGCGCCGCAGCGGCTACAACTTCGGCGGCGAGCAGTCGGGGCACCTCATCTTCCTCGACCACGTCACGACCGGCGACGGCGTCGCCGCCGGCCTGAACGTGCTCGCGGTGATGCAGCGCGAGGGGCGCCCGCTCTCGGAGCTCGCCCGCTGCTTCGAGCCGGTGCCGCAGGCGCTCGTGAACGTCGCGGTGAAGGAGAAGCGGCCGCTCTCGGACCTGCCGGGGGTCGCGGGCGCCATCGCCGCGGTGGAGAAGGCGCTCGGGAAGGACGGGCGCGTCCTCGTGCGCTTCTCCGGCACGGAGAACAAGGTCCGCGTCCTCGTCGAGGGCACGGACGGCAAGCGGATCCGGGCCCAGGCCGAGCAGATCGCCGAGGAGCTGCGCAAGGCGCTGGGGTAGCGGCCACCGAAGGTCCGTCGCGGGCACAGGCGCAGCCGGGTGAGGCTGCGCCGGAGCCGAGCGCGGGTTCGGGGGGGGACGCGCCGTGTGCGTCCCTCCGGCACGAAATGAGTTAGATTCCGGCCATGCCAGCTCGTCTCGGTGTCAACGTCGACCACGTCGCGACGCTCCGTCAGTCCCGCCGCACGACGTACCCGGACCCCGTCGCCGCGGTGGTGCTCGCCGAGCTGGGCGGGGCGGACCAGATCACCATCCACCTCCGCGAGGACCGCCGGCACATCCAGGAGCGGGACCTCCAGATCCTGCGGCGCACCGTCTCGACCCGGCTCAACCTCGAGATGGCCGCCACCCAGGAGATGGTGAAGATCGCCTACGAGGTGAAGCCCGACGTCGTGACGCTCGTGCCGGAGCGGCGCGAGGAGCTCACCACCGAGGGCGGCCTCGACGCCGTCGGCGGCCGCGACAACGTGCGCAAGGTCGTGAAGACGCTGCGCGACGCCGACATCAAGGTCTCGCTGTTCATCGATCCGGATCTCGATCAGGTGAAGGCGGCGCACCGCGCCGAGGCGTCCACGGTCGAGTTCCACACCGGGCGCTACTGCGACGCGCGGCTCGCCCCGGATCGCCGCAAGGAGCTCTCGCGGCTCGTGGACGCCTGCAAGGCGGCGTCGAAGCTGGGGCTCGAGGTGGCGGCGGGGCACGGGCTCAACTACCAGAACGTGCTGCCGGTCGCGGCCATCCCCGAGATCGAGGAGCTCAACATCGGCCACTCGATCGTGGGGCGGGCGGTGCTGGTCGGCATGGAGCGCGCCGTCCGCGAGATGCGGGAGCTCATCGCGAAGGCGCGGCCGTAGGTTCGATCCGCTCGCCCTGAGCTGTCGGGCGGCGCGGGCGAGGGGAGGCGACGTGGTCCTCGGGCTCGGCATGGACGTCGTGGAGGTGGCGCGGATCGAGCGCGTCCTCGCGGGCCCTCCCGGCCGCGCGGACCGCTTCCTCGCGCGCTGCTTCACCCAGGGCGAGCGCGCCTACTGCGACGCCGCCCGCGACCGCGCGACGCGCTACGCCGCCCGCTTCGCCGCGAAGGAGGCGGCGTCGAAGGCGCTCGGCGCGCCCGCCGGGATCCGCTTCACCGACGTCGAGGTGGTCCGGGGGCAGGGCGCGCCCGCGCTCGCGCTCCGCGGCGTGGCCTGGGAGGCGGCGGAACGGCTCGGCGTGCGGCGCGTGCTCGTCACCCTCACCCACGACGGCGGGGTCGCCGCGGCGACCGTCGTGCTCGACGGGGAGGCGCGATGAGGCTCGTCGGCTCCGCGGAGATGCGGGCCATCGACCGCGCCGCCATCGACGCGTTCGGGGTGCCTTCGCTCGCGCTCATGGACCGCGCCGGGCGCGCAGTGGCGGAGGCGGCGCGCGCGCTCGCGGCGCCGGACGGCCGGTTCGTCGTGGTCTGCGGCGGCGGGAACAACGGCGGCGACGGCTACGTCGCGGCGCGGATCCTCCGCGCGGCGGGGCGCGACGCCAGGGTCCTCTCCCTCGTCGCGGCGGCCCGCCTCGCGGGGGACGCGCGCGCGACGCGCGACGAGGCGGAGCGCGCGGGCGTGCCCATCGACGAGGCGGGCGCGCTCGGCGGGCTCGACGCCGGGCCGGGCGACGTGGTGGTCGACGCGATCTTCGGCACCGGGCTCTCGCGCGCGCCCGAGGGCGCCTTCGCGCGGGCCATCGAGCGCGTCGACGCCGCGCGGGCCGCCGGCGCGCGCGTCCTCGCCGTCGACGTCCCCTCCGGCCTCTCCGCCGACACCGGCCGGCCGCTCGGGGCCTGCGTCCGCGCCGACCGGACCGTCACCTTCGCGTTCCAGAAGCGCGGGCTCGTCCTGCACCCCGGCCCGTCCTTCGCGGGCGAGGTGACCGTCGCCGACATCGGCATCCCGCCGGAGGCGGCCGGGCGCGTCGCGGTCCTGTGCGAGCTCCTCGAGGCGGACGGGGCCCGCGCGCTCCTGCCGCCGCGCAGGCCCGACGCGCACAAGGGCGACGCCGGGCGGCTCCTCGTCGTCGCCGGCTCGCCCGGCAAGACCGGCGCGGCGCACCTCGCGCTCACGGGCGCGCTCCGCGGCGGCGCCGGCCTCGTCACGCTCGCGGCGCGGGCGGAGGCGCTGGCGCTCGCCCTGTTCGGCCGCCCCGAGGCCATGAGCACGGCGGTGCCCGGGACGGGACCGCTCGGGCGCGCGGACCTCCAGGCGCTGCTCGCCGCGGCGAAGGGCGTGGACGCGCTCGCCATTGGCCCAGGCATCCCGCGCGGCGACGAGACGGGCGAGCTCCTGCGCGCGCTCCTCGAGCGCGCGCGGCTCCCGGCCGTGCTCGACGCCGACGCGCTGAACGCGCTCGCGGACGATCCCGTACGGCTCGCGGGCCTGGGCGTGCCGCTCGTGCTCACGCCGCATCCCGGCGAGATGGCGCGCCTGTGCGGGACGACGATCGAGGCGGTGCAGGCGGACCGCCTCGGCGTCGCCGCCGAGAAGGCGCGCGAGTGGCGCGCGACGATCGTGCTGAAGGGCGCGCGCACGGTGGTCGCGGACCCGGAGGGTCCGGCGGCGGTGATCCCGACCGGCAACGCCGGCATGGCCACGGGCGGGACGGGCGACGTGCTCGCGGGGCTCGTCGGCGCGCTGCTCGCGGGCGGCCTCGCGCCCGGCGCGGCGGCGCGCGTGGGCGCCTGGGTGCACGGGCGCGCGGGAGATCGGGTGGCGGCGCGCCTCGGGCAGCGCGGGCTCCTGGCCGGCGACCTGGGCGAGGCGATCGGGGAGGTCTGGGCGGAGTGGGGACGATGACGGCGGAGCGGTTCACCGCGCGGCGGACGACGCGCTCGGCGCGCGCGACCTACGCGCTCGGGAGGAAGCTCGGCGGGCTCCTCCAGCCCGGCGACGTGGTGGCGCTCGTGGGCGAGCTCGGCGCGGGCAAGACCCAGCTCGTGCGCGGCGCCTGCGAAGGCGCGGAGGTCCCGGCGGAGGAGGTCTCGTCGCCGAGCTTCGCCATCGTCGCGACCTACCGCGGCAGGATCCCGGTGCACCACGCCGACCTCTACCGGATCGGCGACGAGGACGAGCTCTACGGGACCGGCTTCGGCGACCTCGTGGGCGGGGAGGGCGCGCTGCTCGTGGAGTGGGCGGACCGGATCCCGTCCGCGCTCTCGGCCGAGCGGCTCACGCTCACGCTGTCGCACGACGCGAAGGCGCCGTCGGTGCGGCACGTGGAGATCGAGGGCGTCGGAGCGCGACACGCGGCGCTCGCGCGGGCGCTCGCGGGGCCAGGGCGGCGCACCCGCCGCGTCGCGAATGCAGCCGAGCCGCTCGCGCGCGTCAAGCCCGGGAAGTGATCCCAGGGCGCGCCTCGCTCACCGGCAGCGACGCAACGCGCGGCGGCGGCTTCAGCGGCCGGCCCGACGGCACCACCTGCTCACCCGCGCTGCGCGGCCACGGCGGGTCCCCCGGCGCCGACCCGGGGGACCCGCGGCGGGCCAGCCGTCAGTACCAGAGATCGTCGCGGCGCACGCCTGCTCCCGGCCGCAGCCCCTGGTCGTCGAGATCCTGCGCGAGGTCGTTCCAGAGCGACTCCGCGAGCCCGGACAGCGCGCTGCGCTTGCGATCGAGGCTCATCGGGTCCGTGCGACCGCGGCCGGCCTGGAACTCCTGCGCGGCGCGGCGGAGGTACCCGGCGATGCGCCCGCTCCGCTCGGTGCGGGCGGCCTGCTCGGCCCGCTCCAGCTCGTCGAGGATCCTCGCTTCCACCCGCGCGACGAGGTCGGCGCTCCGGCGGACGCAGGCAGTGTCGAACTGGGCGAGCAGCCGGTCCACCTTCACCAGGAACGCGCTCACCTCCTCGTCGTCGCCCCCGCGCCCGGGCCGGCCTCCGCCCGAGCCGCCGGTGCGCTCATGCGCCAGCGCTGCGACCTCGTCGTCGGCGATGGCCCCGCGGTAGACACGGACGTCGTCGAGCCGCCCCTCGAGCCCGGTCCCGAGCCGCGCGCGGGCCCCGGTCGCGTCGGGGCGGGCGCCGAGGAAGGCCGGGCCCTTCGAGCCCTCGAGCCGCTGGAGCGACGCCTCGGCCTCGACGGACCCGTCGAGGAAGATCGCTGCGCGCTCGCCATCGAAGGTGGCGGCGACGTGGACCCACTGGCCCTTGGCCACCGCGCGCGCGGTCCGCACGCCCTGCGCCCGCGAGCCGTACCCACCGCCGGGGATGGCGAGGGCCACCTTGCCGCCCGCGTCGATCCGCAGCTCGAGCCAGCGATCCCGTGGGCCCTCAGCGGACGAGACCTTCGAGAAGATCACCTGCTCGCGGTCGGTGCGGCCGGGCCGGACCCAGGCCGCGATGGTGAACCGATCGGGCTCCGCCCGCTGGCCGAGGTCCACGTAGTCCCTGCCGGAGAAGGCGAGCGAACCCTCTGGGTCGCCGCCGCGGTCCTCCGCCGGGCGTGCCTTGCCGACGATCTTGCCGTCGGCGCGGCCCTGCCGGTCGGCCGCGTCGCCGTCGAGCGGGTACCACGCCACCAGCGCGGCGGCGCCGCCGCCGTCCGGGCCAGGCCCGCCGGGCGGCGGATACGGCATGGGCGGCACGGACGGCGGCGGCGCGCGGCCCGCCACGGCCAGCAGCTCCGCGTCGCCGAGCGCGCGATCCCAGAAGTTCACGTCCTCGATGCCGCCCTGGAACGCGAAGGTTGGGCCCGCCGGCGTGCGACCGTCGCGGCCACCACCCTCGGGGCGCGCGCCGATGAAGGTCTCGGTGCGGGTCTGGGCGTACGCCACCTCGAGCGGAGCGCCGTCGCGGACACCATCCACCCAGAGCTGCGCTCGTCTGCCGTCGTAGGTCGCGGCCACGTGCACCCAGCGGCCGGGCTCGAGCGCGCGCTGCCCCTGCGCCGCGTCCCAGTCGCCACCGCCCGGGACGTGCAGGAAGAGCCGGCCGCCGGGGTCGAGGCGCAGCTCGAGGTTCTTCTCGTAGTGGCCCGGGAGGTTCCGGATCTTGGAGACGATCGCCATCACACGGTCGGTCGCGTCGGGCCGGATCCAGGCGGCGATGGTGAAGCGCGGGAGCTGCAGCGCGTCGCCGAGGACGACCCATGCGCGCGCACCGTCGAACCAGAGCGCGCCCCGGGGCCGCCCATCGTGGCCCTCGAGCGGGCGCGCGCCGACCACGCGCGCCGGCCTCCGCGTGACGCGGTCCACGGCGTCGCCGTCGAGCGGGTACGACGCCACCAGGCCGCGATCGAGCTCGACCGAGACCGGGCTCGCGCTGGGCCGGCCGTAGGGATCGATCGACCGCGCCTGCGCCGTAGCGACGGCGGGCAGCACGAGGGCGAGGGCGAGAAGGGCGAGGGTGCGGGGTCGAAGCAGCATCGGGGCCTCCGGGTTGGGCGCGCAGGGTCGCAGGGGCTCGGGGCCGCCCGCAAGCGGTGGTTCGTACGACACCGGGGACTCCGGCGGCGCTCCGCGTATTCAGCCGCAGCGGGCTCCTCGCGCGGCCGGGTGGCGGGCTCCGTGCGCAACGCGTCGAAACTCTTCGGGTTGGCACTCGGCTTCGAGGCACGCCGCCGCGTCCTCGAACACTCTGGGTCCGGCGAAGCCGAAGCCTGGAAAGGATCGCGCGTCGAGTCAGGTTCCGGTGGCCCACTCGAGCGCGTCGTCGAGCCGGTCCTGGCCGAAGAAGAGCTCGCCGCGCGTGACGAAGTCGGGCGCGCCGAAGAGGCCGAGCCGGGACGCCTCGGCCGTCCGGTCGCGGAGGGCCTGCTTCACCTCGGAGGACGACGCCCGCGCGACGAGGGCCTGCGGGTCCTGCCCGGCGTCCGCGAGGAGCGCCGCGACGACCGCGGGGTCCGCGATGTCCCGGTCCTCGGCGAAGTTCGCGCGGAAGACCGAGCGGAAGAAGTCGGGCGCCCACGGCTCGGCCGCGACGATGCAGCCGATCCGCGCGGCGAGCAGGCCGTTCCGGGGGAAGAGCGAGGGCCTCCGCCACGGGAGACCGTACTTCGCGCAGAGCCGCTCCACGTCGCGCCACATGTAGCGGCCGCGCACCGGGTAGGCGTTGAACGGGGAGTCCTTGATCCCGAGCTGCTCGGTGAAGATCGGACCGAGCAGGAACGGCCTCCACTCGACCGGAACGCCCGCGCGGGCGGCGAGCGGTTCGATCCGCAGCGCGGCGACGTACGAGTAGGTGCTCGCGAAGTCGAACCAGAACTGGAGGGGCGCGCTCGGCATGCGACGATCTTAGCGCGCCCCTGGCCTCCGGGGCCGGGGCCGGCTGGACCCGTGTCGGACCCGCCTGCTACGTTGCACGTCCCTGAACGTATGTCCCGGCGTTACCAGCTCAAGTCCCAGGCCGCCCCGGCCCGCGCGCTCAACTACCAGGGCCTGCTCAACGACCAGCAGATCGCGGTCGTCGAGGCGGGCGAGGGGCCGATCCTCGTCGTGGCGGGAGCCGGCTCCGGCAAGACGCGCACGCTCACCTGGCGCGTGGCGCGGCTCCTCGCGGACGGCGTCTCGCCCGAGTCGATCCTCCTCCTCACCTTCACCAACAAGGCGGCGCAGGAGATGCTCCGGCGGGTCGGCGAGGTCTGCCGGCTCGACACGCGCCAGATCACCGGCGGCACGTTCCACCACGTCGCGCACCAGATCCTGCGCGAGCACGGCGGCGAGCTCGGCTACCAGAAGGGCTACTCGATCCTCGACCGCGAGGACTCGCGCGACGTCATGACCGCGGCGATCGCCGACTGCGGGCTCGCGGTGGGGGCCCGCCGCTTCCCCAAGGCGGACGTCCTCATCGACCTCGTCTCGATGGCGGTGAACACCCAGACGCCGCTCGCCGACGTCCTCGCCGACCGACGCCCGCAGTTCGTCCCGCTGACCGACGACGTCCTCCGCGTCGCGCGCCGCTACGCAGAGCGGAAGCACGAGCTCAACGCGATGGACTTCGACGATCTGCTCCTCAACTGGAAGATCCTGCTCGCCGAGCGCGAGACCGTCCGGCGCGCCGTCGCAGGCCGCTACGCCCACGTGCTCGTGGACGAGTACCAGGACACGAACCGGCTCCAGGGCGACGTCGTCGACCTCATCGCCGCCGGGCACCGGAACCTCTGCGTCGTCGGCGACGACGCGCAGAGCATCTACGCGTTCCGCGGCGCCCACTTCGCGAACATCCTCGAGTTCGAGAAGCGCTACCCCGACGCGCGCCGCTACGACCTCACCGTCAACTACCGCTCCACCCCGCAGATCCTGGGCCTCGCGAACGCCTCCATCGCCGCGAACATGCGGCAGTTCGAGAAGGAGCTCACGAGCGTCCGCGCCGACGGCACGCTCCCGGCGGTCGTGCCCTGCCGCGAGGTCCAGCAGCAGGCCGCGTTCGTCGCGCAGCGGGTGCTCGAGCTCCGCGACGAGGGCATCCCGCTGCCGGAGATCGCGGTCCTCTACCGCGCGCACCACCACGCGATGGAGATCCAGTTCGAGCTCGCGCGGCGCGGCATCCCCTTCGTCGTGCGGAGCGGGGTGCGGTTCTTCGAGGCGGCGCACGTGAAGGACGTGCTCGCCCACCTGCGCTTCGTCCGCAACCCCGGCGACGAGCTCGCCCTCAAGCGCTGCCTCAAGATCACCCCCGGCGTCGGGACCGCCACCGCGGAGGCCGTCTGGAACGCGTTCCTCGGGCGGCGGCGGCGCGGGGCGGGCACGGTGGACGAGCTCCTCGCGCCGGACGTCGCCTCCCACGTGCCGCCCAAGGGGCGCACGGGGTACCGCAAGCTCGCGGAGCTCCTGCGGGCGCTCTCGCGCAAGCCCACCGCCGACCTGCCGGGCGAGGCGATCGAGAAGGTCATCGAGGGCGGCTACGAGGAGTACCTCCGCGCCGAGTTCCTGAACGCCGACTCGCGCGTGGAGGACCTCCGCCAGCTCGCCGAGTACGCGCGCGGCTACGAGGACACCGAGACCTTCCTCGCCGAGATCTCGCTCCTCACCGAGCTCACCGCCGAGACGGTCTCGGAGGGCGGCGAGCCGGACGAGAAGATGATCCTCTCGTCGGTGCACCAGGCGAAGGGGCTCGAGTGGCGGGCGGTGTTCGTGGTGTGGCTCTCCGACGGGAGGTTCCCGTCGGCGCAGGCGCTCAAGGATCGCGACGGGGAGGAGGAGGAGCGGCGCCTGTTCTACGTCGCGTGCACCCGCGCCAAGGACGAGCTGTACCTCACGTACCCCATCCTCGCCGCGCCGCGCGACCGCGAGCGCGTCGTCATGAAGGCCTCGCGCTTCGTCGAGGAGCTCCCCGGCGAGCCGGAGCTGTTCGAGCGCTGGCAGCTCGACGAGCCGGGGGGCGGCGCGCCCGCGCTCGGCGCCGCGCCGCCGCCGCACGGGCAGCTCCCGCCGCGCGACCCGCGCGTCGTGCCGGCGCTCTTCGGCGCGCCCGATCCCGCCGACGCGCCGCGCCTCGGCGCGCGCGGGAGCGCCGCGCGCGAGCTGCCGGCCGCGAACGACGGGCCCGAGGACGGGGACGGGGACGGGGACGGGGACGACGTGCCGTTCTAGATTCGTGCTAAGGATCCGGGCACATGGCCGCCCGCGAGAAGCCCGTCCTCGGCATCGATCTCGGCACGACCAACGCCTGCGTCGCGCACGTCCGCAGCCGGCTCCCCAAGGTGGTCCCGACCGACCGCGGCAACCTCATCCTGCCCACGGTCGTGGCGCTCTCGGACAAGGCCGACTTCCTCGTCGGCGCCGTGGCGAAGGACCAGCTCGTCACGAACCCGAAGAACACCATCTACGGCGCGAAGCGGCTCATCGGGCGCAAGTGGAGCTCCAAGGTCGTCCAGGAGCTGCGCAACTACTATTCGTACGACATCGTCGAGGGGCCGAACGGCGACGCGGCGGTGACGCTGGGGGGCAAGATCCTCACGCTCCCCGAGATCTCCGCGATGGTGCTCGCGCACATCAAGAAGATCGCCGGCCAGTTCCTGCAGAAGGACATCGACGAGGCGGTCATCTCGGTGCCGGCCTATTACTCCGACGCCCAGCGCCAGGCGGTGCGCGAGGCCGGACGGCTGGCCGGGTTCGAGGTGAGACGGATCGTGAACGAGCCGACCGCGGCCGCGCTCGCGTACGGGTTCGGGCGCGCGCTCGACCAGAAGATCCTGGTCTACGACCTCGGCGGCGGGACGTTCGACGTCTCGGTGCTCCAGCTCCAGGGCAACGTCTTCGAGGTGCTGGCGACCGGCGGCGACACGTTCCTCGGCGGCGTGGACTTCGACAACCGCATCATCGACTACGTCCTCGAGGACTTCTGGCGGCAGCACAAGATCGACCTCGCCGGCTCGCCCATCGCGATGCAGCGGGTCAAGAAGGGCGCCGAGGCGGCGAAGATCGACCTGTCGCTCATCCCGAACGTCACGATCGACCTGCCCTACATCGAGGAGAAGAAGGGGCGCCCGCTCGACGTCCGCGTGCCGCTCTCCCGCCAGCAGCTCGACGACCTCACGATGGACCTCGTCTACCGCACCTTCGAGCTGTGCGACCAGGTGCTCGCCGACAAGCGGCTCCGCCCGCAGGACATCGACGAGATCATCCTCGTCGGCGGGCAGAGCCGGATGCCGCTCGTCCAGCAGAAGATCCAGCAGCACTTCGGCAAGCCGGCGCGCAAGGGCGTCCACCCCGACGAGTGCGTCGCGCTCGGCGCGGCGATCCTGGGCGACTCCCTCGGCCAGATCGACTCGGTGACGCTCGTGGACGTGCTGTCGATGCCCATCGGCATCGCCACGCCGCAGAACCTGTTCCGCCGGGTGCTCGAGAAGAACACCACCATCCCCGCCTCGAAGAGCTTCCGCCTCCCGCCGCCGCGCGAGCCGGGGAAGCCCATCGAGATCGACATCTACCAGGGCGACTCGGACCACGTGGTGGACGACGAGTTCCTCGGCTCGATCCGGCTGCCCGCGGCGGCGACGGGCCGGCGCATCGACTTCAGGCTCGACGAGGAGTGCCTGCTCAAGGTGAGCTTCGACGATCCGGTGAAGGGCATGACCGAGCTCGAGCTCGCGACGCGCGACACGCCCGAGGCGATCCGGCGCGCGCTCGCCGAGGACGCGCGCGGGCGGGCGGCGGGGGAGGGCGGTCGCGCCGCCGAGGGCGACGCGGGCGAGCGCCGCGGCGGCATCTTCGGGTGGCTGAAGCGGGGCTAGCGATGCGCTTCGGATCTCGCGAGTGGATCGACGCGGTCGCCGCCGCGCTCAACCGGCAGCCGGACCTCGCGAGGGCGCTCGCCGGGCTCGGCGCCGACGCCGCCTTCGTGGTCGAGGCGGAGAGGCCCGCCTGGAAGGCGGACGTGGCGGCCTACGCGCGCCACGCGCGCGGGCAGATCGTGGAGTGGCGTCTGCTCGAGGATCCCGACGATCTCCTCGAGCTCGAGCCCGCCTACGTCGTGCGCGCGCCCTACGGCACATGGAAGGGGCTCTTCAACGGGGGCGACCCCGTGAAGGCCGCGATCTCCGGCCGCGTCCGGGTCGAAGGTGACCTCGAGGCGCTGGTGCGGCGGAGCGGATTCCGTTACGTGGTCGATGCGGCGCTCTGCGCCGTCGTGACCGAGTTCCCCTGAGGAGGCGGAGACGGATGGCGCGCAAGGGCTTCGCAGAGCGGCTCCTCGAGACGGGGACCCGGCTCGTCACCCAGGCGACGGAGGCGGTCCTCAAGGACCCGCGCGGCCAGGAGGCCGTGGCGCGCGCCGTGGGCGCCGCGCAGCGCGGTCGCAAGCGGCTCGAGGAGGCGCAGACCCGCTTCATGAAGGCCGCGGGCGTGCCCGGCCGGCAGGATTACCAGGAGCTCGCGAAGCAGCTCGCCCGCATCAAGCGCAAGGCGCGGGAGCTCTCGCACCGGCTCGACGAGCCGGGTCGGCCGGGCGACGGACCGGACGGTCCCACGACGCATTGAGCTCGTTGACACGACCCGGGACCGACGGCATACTCCGCCGCCTCGTTGCACCGGGGCGCTTAGCTCAGCGGTAGAGCACAGCCTTCACACGGCTGGGGTCGCAGGTTCGAAACCTGCAGCGCCCACAAGAAGATCGAGGGGTTGGCGGAGACGCCAGCCCCTTTCCCTTTTCTGGAGGGTCGCCTCGGGCGCCTACCCGCCGGGAAACCCCGCGTCCTCTCGGCAGCGACGATCCGCGGCTGCCGAGCGTGGCCGTGCGTCACCCAGGGTGACCTCCGGGGGCCGGACGGGCCATCGCCGGCAGGACGCTCGCGGGGCTGCGCGCACCGAGGCGCCCTGCTACAGGGTGAGTTGCGGCGCGCGGCGCACGACGCGTCCGCCCCGCGCCAGGAGGCCGCCATGGCGGACGTCGCGTATCGCCCGGAGATCGTCATCGAGCGGCTCGCGGGCTCGATCCGGAGAGCCCACCTCCCTGCCGAGCCCGAGCCCGTGCTCTTCGGGACCCACGGCGCGGTCGCGGAGCACTACGGTAGGGCGCCCGGCACGTTCGAGCCCCATGCGACGACGCTCGACTACGTCATCGGCGCCACCGGCGGCTGACTGCTCGGCACCTTCGGAGGCGCGCTGGAGGCGCGCCAGATCCCGGCCACCGGCGACAGGCTCCGTGCGCGGGTCACGGGCGAGGTCGAGCTCGAGGAGCGCGTGCTCGTCATCCGGCGCATCCACGTGGTCCTGGAGCTGAAAGGGAGCGCCGAGCAGCGGGAGACCGCCGAGCGCGTGCACGGCTTCTTCGCGGACGCGTGCCCCCTGTACCGCACGCTCCGGAGCGCCATCGCCATCACGACCGAGCTCGCCCTTCTCGGTCGGCTAGAGCGCCTGCCCGTCGCCCCCCGGGTCGCGCCCCGCGCACGATCACAGCTCGTACTCGCGGGCGACGAGGCCTTGCAGCCTGCGCGCCTGCCGGAACGCCTCCTTGAGGACGTGGCGGTCGAGGTCGTTGAGCTCCCTCGGGTCCACCCGGTTCGCGCCCTCGCCCGGCGCGTGCGTCGCCTGGTTTCGCAGGCGGAGCAGGTGGATGAAGTAGAAGGCGTCGACGAGGGCGGCGACGCTGCCGGAGCCGAGGTGCCCGGCGTCCGCGACCGCACGGAGGCGCTCGGCGCTGCTCGTGTGCGGGATGCGGTGGGCGAGCGCG
This sequence comes from Anaeromyxobacter sp. SG64, assembly GCF_022690745.1. NCBI lineage: Bacteria > Pseudomonadati > Myxococcota > Myxococcia > Myxococcales > Anaeromyxobacteraceae > Anaeromyxobacter > Anaeromyxobacter sp. SG64. The sequence continues at coordinate 30,267 of NZ_JALCZB010000039.1, forward strand.
AGGATGCGCGCGGCGTCCACGAACGGTCGCGAGCCGTAGGTCTTGAGCTCGAGCGTGTGGGGGAAGTCCTTCGCCCGGTTGTCGAAGACGAAGTCGCGGAGCGTGCCGAGCGGCGGCTGGCACGTGAGCGCGTTCTCGGCCAGGACGCGCAGGAAGAGCGGCCGCTCCGCAGTCTCGGCGAGGAGCCACTCCCGGAGCTGCTCCGCGAGGCGGTCGGCCCCGTGGATCGGCCTGAGGTCGAAGAAGACGGAGGCGTGGAGGAGCGCCTGCGCCTGCGGCTCGTGGATCCAGCGCCCGAAGGCGCGCCGCCACTCGTCGAGGGTGAGGCACCACTGCGGGTTGCCCGCCATGATGCCCCCCTTGCAGAGGGGGAAGCCGCAGGCGTCGAGCTTCTCGTTCACCGCCCGCGCGAACGGGACGAGCGCCGCGCGGACCTCCGCGGCGTCCGACTCCTCGGCCTCGAAGACGAGGCCGTTGTCCTGGTCGGTGCTGAACGTCTGCTCGAGGCGGCCCTCCGACCCGAGGGCGATCCAGCAGAACGGCACCGGCGGCAGGTCGTGCTCGTCGATCGTCAGGTCGATGATCCGGATGGTGAGCAGATCGGTGAGCGTCGAGGTGAAGTGGGTGAGCAGCTCCGCGCCGACGCCCTGGGCCACGAGGCCGATCGCCAGGTGCCGGATCTCCGCCGCCGCGCCGCGGAGCGCGGCGAGGTCCTTCGCCGCGGCGATCTCGCCGCTCACCTCGCCGAGGCCGACCCGCTGGAGCCCGAAGAGATCGTCCCGCGACACGACGCCGGCGAGCCGCCCCTCGCCGTCCACCACCACGACGTGTCCCATGGCGTTCCGGGCCATCAGCAGCGCGGCCTGGTGCGCGGTCGCCTGGGGCCGGAGCGTGACGAGGCCGCCCGTCATCGCCGCGGCGATCGGCTGCTGCAGGTCGCCGCCGGGCAGCGTGACGCGCCGGAGGAGGTCGCGCAGGGTGAAGATGCCGAGTGGGACGTCTCCCGTCCGGTCCGTCACCACGATGGAGTCGATGCGCGTCCGCTCCATGCGCTCGAGCGCCACCCGGAGGGTCGCGTCGAGCGGCACCGTCACCGCGGGGCGGCGGATGATCGCCGCCAGCGGGCTGAACATCGACAGCGTCGCGCGTCGCCCCTCGGTCCCCACGGTCGCTCCTCCGTCGCTCGCGCGAGGCTCAGCGCCGGACGCCGAGCAGGTCCTTCATCTGCGCCAGGAGCTCCTTCGTGGAGAACGGCTTCGTCACGTACGCGTCGGCGCCGGCCCGGAGCCCCCGGGCCACCTCGGTGTCGCGGCCCCTGGCGGTGAGCATGAGGATCTTCGTCCCCCGCCACCGCGGGTCGGCGCGGATGCGCTCGCACACCTCGAAGCCGTTCAGCTTGGGCAGCATCACGTCGAGCACCACCAGGTCGGGCGCCGCCGCCATCGCCTCGAGCGCCGCCTCGCCGTCCGGGGCGACCGCCGTCTCGTAGCCCTCGCGCTGCAGGAGGTACTCGAGCGAGATGACGATGCTCGGCTCGTCGTCCACGATCAGCACGCGCTTGCTCATCGCCCGACCTCCTTCCGCTCCGCCACGCGCGGAGCCTCGCCGGCGGCGCGGGCGCCCGCGTCGAGCGGCAGCACGAACGAGAACGTCGCGCCGTGGCCGGGCTCGCTCTCGACCCAGAGCCGTCCCCCGAAGTGCTCGACGATCCTGCGGCTGATGGGCAGGCCGAGGCCCGTCCCGCGGGGCTTGCCGGTCAGCGTGTCGCTCACCTGCCGGAACTTCTCGAAGATGAGCTCCTGGTCGGCCGCGCCGATCCCGGGGCCGCTGTCCTGCACGTCCACCCGCACGCCGTCCGGCGCCGGCGCGAGCCGGACCTCCACGCGGCCGCCGCGCGGGCAGAACTTCACCGCGTTCGACAGGAGGTTCATGAGCACCTGCACGAGGCGGTCGCGGTCGGCGCGGACGCGCGGCGCCGGCGCGAACGAAACCGTGAGCTCGACGCCGCTGTCGCGGAACAGCTGGCTCGTCGCGTCGACCGAGTCCTGGATGGCCTCCTGCACGTCGAGCTCGGAGGTGTGCCACTCCGCGCTGCCCGACTCGATCTTCGCCATGTCGAGGAGCTGGTTGATGAGGCGGGTGAGCCGCTCGGTCTCCTTGACGATGATGGCGAGGAAGCGCGAGCGGTCGGCGAGGTTCGTGCGGGGATCCTCCCTGAGGATCTCGGAGAAGGCGCGGATCGACGTGAGCGGCGTCCGGAGCTCGTGGGTGACGCTGGACATGAACTCGTCCTTCATCCGGTCGAGCTCCTGGAGCTGGGCGTTCGCCGCGCGCAGCTCGGCGGTCGCGGTCTCGAGCTCGCGCGACTTCTGCTCGAGCTCGCGGCTGTAGGCGCGCACCTGCGACGCCTCGTCGAGGATGTCCATCACCTCGTCGATCGAGACCGGCTCCTCCTGCACCACGGAGGCGACGAGGACGCGCGCCGAGGCGCCCCCGATCGCGCCGGCGAGCTGGGTCTCGGCGAAGTGGACGAGATCGGCGTCGGCGGGCAGGGCGTCGAGCGACGCGCACCCGCGTCGCCGCGCGTAGGCGAGGAAGGCCTCCCTCGCGCGGTCCGGTCCGAGGAACCGCCCGGTGAGGGGGAGCAGATCCTGCACCGAGGCGCTGCCGCGCCAGAAGCGGGACCGGTCGAAGGCGTGGGTGCGCTCGAAGACGTCGACGAACAGGGTCGCCTGGCTCGTCTCGGCGACGCCGGGCCGGCTCGCGACCGACACGCCCACGTAGAGGCCGATGTTCGCGAGCATGCTCCAGAACAGGGCGTGCGGGATCTCGTCCATGCCCACGAGCCCGAACAGCTCCTGGGGCCGGAGCAGGGCGAGGCCGAAGAGCCCGTCGGTGAGGAAGCGCGCGGGCAGCCACCCCGACTTGGCGAAGGACGGGAGGAGCAGGGTGTAGGCCCAGACGACGAACCCGCCGGAGAGCCCGGCGATCGCGCCGGAGCGGGTGCCGCCGCGCCAGTAGATGCCGCCGAGGATCGCCGGCGCGAACTGGGCGACCGCCGCGAAGGAGATGAGGCCGATCGCGACGAGGGCGTACGCGTCGCCCGCGACGCGGAAGTAGACGTAGCCGAGGAGGAGGATCGCCCCGATCGCCAGCCGGCGGATCGAGAGCAAGAGGCCCGAGACGTCGCGCCACGCGTTGAGGCGCAGGGACTTCAGCCGCAGCAGCACCGGCATGACGAGGTCGTTGCAGACCATGGTGGAGAGCGCGATCGTCTCCACGATCACCATCCCGGTGCCGGCGGAGAGACCGCCGATGAACACGAAGAGCGTCAGCGCCTCCTTCTGCTGGGAGATCGGCAGGGTGAGCACGAAGGTGTCCGCGTCCACGCCCGCCTCAGCGAGGAGGGAGAGCCCGCCGATGGCGACCGGCAGGACGAAGACGTTGATGAGCAGGAGGTACAGCGGGAAGAGCCAGATCGCCTTGCCGAGGTGGTCCTCGTCCACGTTCTCGACGACGGTGATCTGGAACTGCCGCGGCAGGAACATGATCGACAGCATCGACAGGAGCGTCAGGAACGCCCAGGTCACGTAGCTGCCGCTCGTGCTCGGCACGGTGAGGAGCCCGCGCAGCTCCGGCGTGCGCTCGGCGAGCCGGAAGACCTCGCCGAAGCCGCGGTACATGCCGAACGTCACGAACGCCCCGACGACCAGGAACGCGAGCAGCTTCACGACCGACTCGAAGGCGATGGCCGCCACGAGCCCCTCGTGGCGCTCGGTGGCGTCGAGGTGGCGGGTGCCGAACAGGATCGTGAAGGCGGCCAGCATGAGCGCGATGTAGAGGGCGCTGTCCTGCAGGAACGGCTGCGCCTGCGCCTTGCCCGGCATGACGATGCCCGGATAGTGCAGGAGGATCGTGAAGCTGCCGGAGATCGCCTTGAGCTGGAGCGAGATGTAGGGGATGACGCCGAGCACGGCGATGATCGTCACGAGCCCGCCGAGCAGCTGGCTCTTGCCGTAGCGCGAGGCGACGAAGTCGGCGATCGAGGTGATGCGGTAGGCCTTGCTGATGCGGAGGATCTTCCGCATCACGTACCACCACAGCGGCACCATGAGCGTCGGCCCGAGGTAGACGGGGAGGAAGCCGACGCCGCTCGACGCCGCGCGGCCCACGCTGCCGTAGAACGTCCAGGTGGTGCAGTACACCGCGAGCGACAGGGCGTAGATGTACGGGTTCGCGATGAGCGACCGGCCGGCGGCGGCGCGCCGGTCGCCGTAGTACGCGATCGCGAACAGCACGCCGAGGTAGGCGAACGAGGCGACGCCGATCACCCAGCGCTGGAGCATGGGCCCCGCTCCTAGACCCGCGCCCGCTCGATGACGAGCGCCATGAGGAGGATGATCAGGATCCACACCGCGAACACGTAGGCGTAGAGCAGCGGGATCCCGGCGAGCTCGCCGGGACGCGCGAAGAGGAAGAGGATCGGGTAGTTCAGCAGCGCGCCGCCCATCAGGAAGATGGCGACCAGGCGCGGCCCCGTCGTGCCCGAGCGGCTCATCGCGCCTCCGACCGCAGGTCGAGGTGCACTATAGCGCGCTCCTCGCGGCCCATGCGGGACGGCCCGGATCGCTCGGACGGCATTCGAATGCGACGGACGAGCAAAGGGCGCCCCCGTTCGTGCGAGGCGCCCTCACCGCGGGGCTTTTCGAGCAGGCTACTTGAGCTCGATGGTGGCGCCGTTCACGAGCCGCACTTCCTCGACCGTGAACGCGGCCTTCCCGATGAGCGCCTGGGCGTTCGCGAGGCCGGTCGTGGAGGTCGTCGTGCGGGCCTGGACCGTGATGGTGTGGTAGCCGACGTCCACGTTCGCGGCGCCGAAGAAGAACGCGTGGGCCGCCTCGGTGTCGAGCACGAGCTGGAGGATCTCGTCCTGATACGCGCAGCCGTCGAGCGCGACGGTGCCGTCGGCGAGGATCTGGCAGCTGAAGCCGTCGAACTGCGCCATCAGGTACTGGCGCCGGCGATCGAACGTCACCTCGTTGGGCGCCGCCTCGTTGCCGTCGACCAGCACGCGGACCTCGATCTTCGCCTCGGCCTCGGCCTCGCTCTTGCGGTACTGGCTGCTCGCCACCGTGGTGTCGGTGAACAGCGAGGTGACGAGCGACACGCCGAACATGAGGTCCTTCTGGGACGACGTGTGGATGCTGCCCGTCATGAGGGTCTGCCACTCACCGGCGCCGGCGGCCGCCGCCTTCGGCAGCGCCTTCAGCACTCCCATCCCCATGTCGACCTTGGCGGACTGCGCATACGCAGTTCCGGAGAGCACGACGAACGCCACGAGCAGCTTGCTGAGGAGCTTCATCTGATTCCCCTGTCCTGGAAGAGGCGGCCTTGATGGCGCGCAGGGGGGGAGTTAGGCAGGCGAGCCATCGCCCGGTATCCCGCCGTCCATGGACCAGGCGACGGGTTCCACCGTAGGTGACGACCCCTACGGCGCGTGCAACTGGCGAATGCAGCGGAGATTCCGGGATGGTCCGCACAACCCGTGATAACGACTGTGCGTGAAACCCGGTCGCACCCGCTGTGACGACCCCCTGCACGGCCACGGCGGGGAGGTGACCGCAAGCCTGCTTTCTTGAGGCCGCCACGCCGGGCTGACACCAGGGGAGCAGCCGCTCGCACGCGGAGCGCGCGCGCGGGTCACGGCTGCGTTATGGTGCGCCCGCTCGGGGCTCAGGCCCGGGCGGAGGGCGACATGCACGCGGAGAGCGTCGAGAGCTGGCGGCACGAGCACGCCTTCGTCGGGCAGGAGCCGGCGCGCGCCGAGCGGCGCACCCGCTGGGTGGTCGGGCTCACGCTCGCGATGATGGTCGCGGAGATCGCCGCCGGGATGCTGTTCCGGTCGATGGCGCTCCTCGCGGACGGCTGGCACATGGGAACGCACGCGGCGGCCCTCTCGGTCGCCGCGTTCGCCTACGCCTACGCACGAAGGCACGCCGCCGACCCGCGTTACACCTTCGGCACCGGCAAGGTCGGCGCCCTGGGCGGGTTCGCGAGCGCGGTGGGGCTCGCGGTCATCGCGTTCCTCGTGCTCGCCGAGAGCTCCGTCCGGCTCGCCTCGCCGGTCTCGATCCGCTTCGATCAGGCGATCCTGGTCGCCTGCATCGGCCTCGCCGTGAACCTCTTCTGTGCGTTCCTCCTGCGCGAGGACCACGGGCACGACCACGGCCATGCCCACGATCACGACCACGATCAGGATCACGAGGAGGACCCCGCGCACGACCACCCCGGCCCCGGGGATCCCGGCGCGGGGCACGCCCACGCGTCCCGCCACGGCCACCGAGACCACAACCTCCGCGCTGCCTACCTCCACGTGCTCGCCGACGCGCTCACCTCCGTGTTCGCGATCGTGGCGCTCCTCGCGGGCAAGACGCTCGGCTGGACCTGGATGGATCCGGTGATGGGCATCGTCGGTGCGCTGGTCATCGCCCGCTGGTCCGTGGGGCTCCTGCGGGACACCTCCGCCGTGCTGCTCGACGCGGAGGTGGCGCCCGGACGTCGCGAGGAGATCCGTTCGGCGCTCGAGGAGGGCGGCGATCGGCTCGCGGATCTGCATGTCTGGCGCGTCGGCCCGCGCCACCTCGGGGCGATCGTCTCGGTCGTGACCGAGGACCCGCGTCCCCCGGCCGCCTACAAGCAGCGGCTCGCGCGCTTCCCGGATCTCGCGCACGTCACCGTCGAGGTGCACCGCTGCGAGGCGGGCGGCTCGCGCGGCGCGGCCTGACCGCCGTCCTCGATCGCGGCCGCCTCGGCTCAGAACGTCCGGCTCTGACCGCCGTCCACCACCCAGCACGCACCGTTCACCCAGCTCGCGCGCTGCGACAAGAGGAAGGCCACGACCGCGGCGACCTCCTCGGGACGCCCGAAGCGCCCGCCCGGGATCTCGCGGCGCACGAACTCGGCGATGCCCTCCGGGTCGGCCAGCCGGCGGCGCTCCCAGCCGCCGCCGGGGAACTCGATCGAGCCGGGCGCGACCGCGTTCACGCGGATCCCGTCCGCGGCGACCTCTCCGGCGAGGGCCTTCGCGAGGCTCAGCTCCGCGGCCTTCGCGATGTTGTAGGAAGGCCCGCCCCCGGCCTCGCGTCCCCAGATCGACGCGATCATCACGATCGCGCCGCCGCCGCGGCGCCGCAGCTCGGGGATGACCCGCAGGCTCGCGCGCAGCGCGGGGAAGAGGTTCCGGTCGAGCACCGCGCGGAAGTCCGCCTCGTCCGCCTCGGCCAGGCGGCGCGCGCCCGAGCCGCCCACGTTGTTCACGAGCAGATCCACGCCCCCCAGGCGCTCCGCCGCCGCCCGGACGAGGGCGTCGACCCCCTCCGCCGTGGTCAGATCGCAGGGGAGGGCGAGGTGCGGCCCGGGTCCCTCGGCCTCGAGCGCGCGCAGCGTCTCGCCGAGCGCGGCCTCCCCCCGCGCGCCGATCGCGACGCGCGCTCCCTCGCGTGCGAGCTCGACGGCGATGGCGCGCCCGATCCCGCGGCTACCGCCGGTCACGATCGCGATCTTCCCGCTGAGGCCGAGGTCCATGGCGCGAGTGTAGCGCGGCTCGAGTCCCGCTCGCCTCGCGCGCGGCCGGGCGCGTCGGCGCGCCACCGCGATCGCGCACGGCGTGCCGAGCAGCGCGCCCTCGGTCCTCAGTGCTCGAACGGCGCGAGCGGGTGGCGCACGATGGTGAGCAGCGCGTCCGGCGGCGTGGGCGGACCGTTCAGGTAGATCTCGTGGATCGGAGGGGCGAGGCGGCGCCCCTCCTCCTGCGCCGCGGCCTCGAGGCGCGCGACGGCCGGGCCCACGGCGTCGTAGCGCCCGCGGTGGAGCGTCTGCAGGCACTCACCCTCGGAGAGCTCCTGGATGCGGACGTCGCGCGCGAGCGGCGACGCCTCGGCGACGGCGGCAGCGGCCTCGGCCAGCGCGACGCGTCCGGGCGCGGCGTCGGCGAGGCGCAGGAGCAGCTCCCACGTGAACGTCCCCCGCGTGACGTCGGGGGTCCACCAGAGCGCCTCGAGGAACCCGGGCTCGGTCGGGACACCGCGGCGCGCCAGCTCGCCGGCCACCGCGAACAACGCGGCCACGTCCGCCTGGAAGGCGCCGCCTCCGGGCTCGCCCCGCCCGACCTTGGCGAGGTACCGCGCCGGCTCGACGGTCACGAGGCGCGGCGCCTCCGCTGCGGCGTATTCGCCGCGACCGGTCAGCGGCGGCTCGGCCGCGTGCGCTCCCTCCATGACCACCTCCCAGGCTCTGGGGGAAACAACGCGCACGCTCGGGCGAGGACGCAAGCCCGCGCCGCACGAGCTCGCGGAGGGAGCAGCTGCGTCAGGGCCCGCGCACCGGCCCCGCCGCCTGGCGCTCCCCGCCCGCTCAGGTGTTCGGCGTGAGCGCCGGGAGCTCGCAGCGCGAGTCCTGGGACCTTTCTCGCTCGCGCAGCCGGCGCCGGCACTCGGCGCAGGTGACCGTCTCCTGGAGGATCGTGCACCAGCGTGCCTCGACTGCTCCGCACAGCGCCGCGTTCTTCGCAACGAAGTGGATGCGGTCCATGGTTCCTCCGGAATCGGGTTACGGCGGACCGGGTCGCGGAACCAACGCTTGCGAGTATTCGCGCAGAACCTCCGACCCGGGAGTCCCACGATCCCGGTCGTAGGCCGCTGTGTGGGGCGGTGTTCTTCTCGTGATCTCGCGCCCCTGGCCCTGCGACGGCCCGTCCGCGGCGCGAGGCCGCGTTGGACTGAGGGTGAATCGTCAGGCGGTCGCGCCCGGCTCAAGGTCCTCGGCCGACCACGCCAGCGCGAGGGGGAGCCCGGCGGCGACCTCGTCCTCGAGCACCTCGAGCCCGAAGCCGGAGAGCAGGCGGGCGTGATCTGAGCTGCCCGGCAGGAAGGCGATCTGCTTCGTTCGCCAGCACTGCCGGCTGAACGTCGCGAGGATGCTCGCGGCGAACTCGAACGCCTCCTCGGCGTGCGTGAGGTCGACCACGAAGCGCGTGGCCTCCGACTCCTCCATGGCGAGGCGCAGCGCCCAGGCCGACGCGCCGTCGAACGCGCCGTGGACCGCCAGCACGACCGCGTCCCCCGCCTGCCATCGAACGATCGCTGCGCCCGTCATCTCGAAGGAACGTTAGGCACTCGCTGCGCGGCGCAAAGGGAGAATTTGCACTATGCTCCGCGTCCCTTGTCGGCACGCGACCCCATCGCCATCCTCTTCGACCTCGACGGCACGCTCGTCGACACCGTCCCCTTCATCCTCGCCTCGGTCCGGCATGCGTTCGAGGGCTACGGCCGCTGCCCGACCGACGCCCAGTGGATCGCAGGGATCGGCACCCCGCTCAGGGCGCAGGTCGCCTCGTTCGTGCGTCGTCCGGAGGACGTGGACCCCCTGGTGGCGCGCTACCGCGAGTTCTGGGTCGAGAATCACGACCGGATGGCGCGTGCCTTCCCCGGGGCGCTCCAGGTGGTCGAGTCGCTCGCGGCGGGCGGGCACCCGATCGGCGTGGTGACGGCCAAGACCGAGGAGGGTGCGCTGAGGACCCTCCGCCACACCGGCCTCCTGCGGTACATGCAGGCGATCGTGGGCGCCGACACCTGCGCGCGGTGCAAGCCGGATCCCGAGCCGGTGCACGTCGCGCTCGCTCGGCTCGAGCGGCCCCCGACGCAGGCGATCCTCGTCGGGGACTCGCCGCATGACATCGCCGCGGCGCGCGCCGCGGGGGTGAGGGCTTACGGGGTCCTCCACGGTGCGTGCGATGGCCCGCGGCTCCTCGCCGCGGGTGCCCTGGCGCTGCTCGAGGATCTCGCCCCGCTGCCGGCCCTCGCCGCGGCGGCCAGCCATTAGCCGTCGCCGGGAGCGACGGCTCGCACCCCACCGGGCGCAGCAGCTCCTCACCCACCCGCGCGCACGCCGGGCTACGCTCCCGCGGGGCGGCCGTCCCGCGGCACGAACGCGCGCGCGGCTCCGCTGGACGGAGGACACGATGGTGGACGCTACCGAGGCGACGCGCCGGACCGGCTTCGCGAAGGAGTTCCGGGAGTTCCTGCTCAAGCAGAACGTGGTCGCCCTGGCCGCGGGCGTGGTGATCGGCGCGGCGATCGGGAAGGTCGTCTCCGGGATCGTCGAGCTCGTGGTGATGCCGATCGTCGGGCTCCTGCTGCCGGGACAGAACGAGTGGCGGCAGATGAAGCTCGAGATCGGTCGCGGGAACGCGATCGGCTACGGCGAGGTGCTCGGCAGGCTGCTCGAGTTCGGCGTCATCGCGCTCGTCGTGTTCCTCGTCCTGAAGGCGTTCGTCCGCGCGCCACCGCCCGCCGCGCCGTCGCCGACGAAGGCCTGCCCGCAGTGCCTCGAGACGATCCCCGCCGCCGCGCGCCGGTGCCGCGCCTGCACCTCCGAGGTCTGAACGAAGCCGGCGCGCGAGAGCGCGGCGAGGCCTCTGCGCCGTGGTAAGAGTCGAGGATGCGCATCGCCTACCTCGGCCCTCCCGGCACGTTCAGCGAGGAGGCCGTCTCGCGCTGCGACCTCGTCCGCGGCGGCGAGGCGATCCCTCGGCCCACCTTCGCCGACGCCTACCACGCGCTCCGCCGGGGCGAGGTCGACGGCGCGCTCCTCCCCATCGAGAACTCGATCGAGGGGAGCGTCGGCGCGACGCTGGATCTCCTCGTGCACGAGCCCGGGCCGCTCATCCGCCGCGAGCTGCTCCTGCCCGTCCGCCAGCACCTCCTCGCGCGCCCCGGCACGCGGCTCGAGGAGGTCCGCCGCGTGCTCTCGCACCCCCAGCCGTTCGGGCAGTGCAGCCGCTTCCTCGGCGAGCGGCTCCCGGGCGTGACGCTCGAGCCGACCCACTCCACCGCGGAGGCGGCGCGAAAGGTCGGGGCGGGAGAGGCGGGCGCGGGCGCGGCCGCCATCGGCTCGCGCGCGGCCGCCGCTCGCTACGGGCTCGAGCTGCTCGCCGAGTCGATCCAGGACGTGGACGAGAACTTCACCCGGTTCGTCCTGCTCGCGCAGGCCGACGAGGCGCCGACCGGCGCCGACCGCACCAGCATCGCCTTCACGCTCGACCGGGATCGGCCGGGCGGGCTGTACGAGGTCCTCGGCGAGCTCGCGAGCCGCGGGATCAACCTCTCCAAGGTCGAGAGCCGCCCGATGAAGCAGGCCCTCGGGCACTACGTCTTCTTCCTGGACTTCGAGGCGCACCGGCTCGACGCCGCGGGCGCGGAGGCGCTCGCCGGGGTCCGCGCGCGCGTGCACCGGCTCTGGCTCCTCGGGTCGTACCCGCGCGGCGGGACCCCGTAGCCCGTTCGCCTACGCGATCGCGCGCCAGCTCGCCGCGACCGCGCGGAGGTGATCGCCCGTCGCGCCGCAGCAGCCGCCCGCGAGCGCCGCCCCAGCGCGGAGCGCGGGCGAGAGGTCCGCCGCGAAGGCTTCTGGCGCTCGCACCGCGCCCGGCAGCCCCGCGCTCGGCTTCGCCACGAAGGGGACGGGGAGGGCACCCCGCGCCCACGCCGCGAGCTCCGCGAGCGCCGCCCCGGGGGCGACGCAGTTCACGCCCGCGGCGCTCGCGCCGAGCGACGCCATCGCGAGGAGCGCCTCCTCGACGGGCGTGCCGTCCGTGAGCGTCCACGGCGGCCCGCCGGAGGGGGTGAAGGTGACCACCGCCTCGAGGCCGGTGGCTCGCGCCGCGACCAGGGCGAGGCGCGCCTCGGCCCGATCGTGCTGCGTCTCGAGCCAGAGGAGGTCCGCGCCCGCGGCGCAGAGCGCCCGGGCTGCGCGCCCGTAGCCCGCGGCGAGGGCGCGGACCGGCGCGGATCGTCCCGGGCCGGCGAGGCCCGTCGGGCCGAGCGCGCCGGCGACCCGCGCGTGCGGAGCCGCC